>JANMVC010000621.1:0-2368 GCA_031392315.1 Pyrinomonadaceae bacterium
CTTCCATCGCCGCAGTCGTTGCTGACACCCAGCGCGGACGATCGTCGAAAAATCTCTGCGTGTAAGTATTCGCGAAGGTGATTGGCGAAACGCCGGCGCGCGTCAGTTGGAGAAAGATGGATTGCTCGCGAAGTATCTCGAGCATCGCGCTGTTGGGAAAGCCCTGCTTGTGATAACCAAGTTGCGCGGGCACGTTGACGCCGGTGAGGATCGTCGTTTGCCCGGAAGCGCTCTGCGGGCGACCTGCAACGCCGAGAGTTGCGTCAGTGGGAACAACGATCCCGTCGTGAATCGTCGACGGTTCCTCGCCCTGGAAAATCGCCAAAGGCCCCGCGCCCTCGAGGCCATCGAGAGGATTGTGCGGCCCACGCGAACCGATCCCCAAGCCATCAATGAAGAAGAGAAGCACAGACATCGGTAACGATGAATATCACCCGCAAAGACTGCGCGCAAGTTAGCGGGGTGGATATTCCGTCACCTCACAGGAAGACCTTTCGTCATCTTCGTACACGTTGACGGAATACGGCTCTGCCGTATAATCGCGTGTGATGTATAGCTTCATTGAAACGAAGCTGTTTTCACGGCTCGTGGCAGATTATTTGACCGACGAGGAGTATGCAAAGCTCCAGAACGCTTTGATCGAAGATCCCGAGCTGGGTGATCTCATTCCTGGTTCCGGTGGCGTACGCAAATTACGCTGGGGTGTAGCCGGTCGCGGCAAGCGTGGTGGCATTCGAGTGATCTACTACGCACGCTCTCGCCAGGGTCAAATATGGATGCTTACGCTCTACGCGAAGAACGTGATGGAAAACATCTCCGCCAAGGTGCTTCGCCAAATTAAGGAAGAGATCGATGGCTAAACCAAAACGCAATATTGGCATGGAAATTCTTGAAGGCATTCGCGAAATCAAGCGCGGAGAGCATGGGCGGGTGATCAGTGTGCCGCCCGTAAGCGCCGTGCGCGAGAGCACTGGGCTTTCACAGTCGCAGTTTGCTGAGTTGCTTGGGGTTTCGGTACGCACGCTGCAGGAATGGGAACAAGGTCGTCGCGCCCCATCAGGCGCTGCGCGTACACTGCTGCGCATTGTGGCAAAGAATCCTCGCATCCTGCGAGAAGTTGCATGAGGTCCAGCGCCTGCAAGGGGAAGAAGCTTAATCGGGAGAGTAAATTGAGCGAAGATGCATTAACAACTGAGACCCGCATACAAGGGTGACATTATCTAATCATGGCGAAAACTGGTGCTAATGAATTTTGCCATTGCGGCTCAGGTGAAAACATAAGGGGTGCTGGCGCTATAAGGACGAGCGTCGCTAAATCAACCTGTCGTCCTCAAAAGTCAGCATTAGCTTGTATTCACACAGATACTTCACGTCTTTTACGAAATGCATCACTGCCTCCAGAACCCTACCAACAAAGCGTCACTCTTCTTCGATCTGGCCGCGCTCGCGATAGAGATTGAGTTTGTTGTGAAGCGTCTTGAGGCTAATGCCGAGTAGCTCCGCGGCGCGGGTTTTATTGTTCTTAGTCTTTTGCAGCGTACGCATGAGCATCTGGCGCTCGACTTCTTCGAGCGGCGTGCCCACCGGCAAAGTAATCGTGTCTTCGTTTCGATGCCGCTCGCGCTGATCGATGGGGTAGGGCGCGAAGTGGTGGCGCTCGATTTGGTCGCCGGAGCAGATAATCACTGCGCGCTCGATCACGTTTCGCAGTTCGCGCACGTTTCCTGGCCACGCGTGAAACTGTAATGCGGTGAGCGCGGCAGGGCTGAGGAAACGAGCCGGTCGCGCATGCTTCTCGGCAAGTCTCTCGACCAGATACTGGGCCAACAATGGCAGATCGTCTTTGCGGTCTTTCAAGGTCGGCAGTTGCAACCGGAAGACGTTGAGGCGATAAAGCAAATCTTCCCGCAAACTGCCTTTCGTCACCGCCTCTTCAGGGTTCTTATTCGTCGCTGCCAATAGCCGGACATCGATGCCTACCTCTTTTCGGCTACCCAAACGCCGTAGCGATCGCTCCTCGATTACGCGCAGCAGTTTTGCTTGCAACAGCTCCGGCATCTCGGCGATTTCATCCAGCAGCAGCGTGCCGCCATCGGCTAATTCAAAACAGCCCTGACGCCGCGAGGCAGCGCCGGTAAACGCGCCATCTCGTGGCCGAAGAGTTCCGACTCCATCAAGCTTTCAGGGATGGCCGAGCAGTTGATGCCGATGAAAGGCATATCGCGGCGCGGGCTCAGCTGATGAATCGTGCGGGCGACTAGTTCTTTGCCGGTGCCGGATTCTCCGGTGATCAAAACGGACGCAGACGACGGCGCAACCTGTTCGATCAGGGAATATACTTCGCGCATCGGAGCCGAGTTGCCAATCA
>JANMVC010000637.1:0-7288 GCA_031392315.1 Pyrinomonadaceae bacterium
ATCGTGGTGGACATTCAGGTCACCGCGCGCGCACATGCTGGGCAGGATTCGATTTGAAGAAACCAGGAAGACGAGTAATGATCAGCGGCATTATCGCCGCGCCGATTCTCTTTCTCGGCCTCTGGGCGTTCGTTGTCGAACCCAACCGCCTCATCGTTCACCACGAAACAATTGCGATGTCCGCGTGGCCCAGCTCGCTGAATGGACTGAAGATCGCGGCGCTCTCGGACATTCATGCCGGCTCGCCGTTCATTGATGCTGACAAGCTGCGCCTGATCGTTGAGCGAACGAATGAAACGCAGCCTGATGTGATTGTCTTGTTGGGCGATTACATGGTGAAAAACAGTTGGCATTCAAAGCAGATGCCCCCGGAGTTGATCGCTTCCGCGCTGAAGGGACTGCGAGCGCCGCTCGGGGTCTTTGCAGTTTTAGGCAATCACGATTGGTGGTACGACCGCGTCCACGTCCGCAGCGCGTTTGAAAGCCAGGGCATCCGCGTGATTGACAACGACGTGGTGCGGCTGGAAAAGAACGGCCAGACGTTTTGGTTGGTGGGGATTGCCGACGCCTGGAGTTTATCTGACGACATTGCCGGAACTGCGCAACGAGTGCCGCGCGGCGAGCCGGCGATTGCGTTAACTCACAACCCGGACATCCTGCCGCGGTTCCCGCAGTCGTTCCTGTTGACCCTCGCCGGACACACGCATGGTGGCCAGGTGAATCTCCCTTTTATCGGCAGGCGGATTGTGCCTTCAGAGTTTGGCCAGCGTTACGCCGCCGGCTACATTCAGGAGGAAGGGAAACACATGTTTGTTACGACGGGAATCGGGACCAGCGTGTTTCCGGTTAGGTTTCGCGTGCCGCCTGAAATTGCCGTCCTCACACTGACGGCAAAGCCCTAACTGTCCGAATTCAAGACGCTGATTGTCGCGCGGGAGGCGCTCACAGCCGCGAAATGGCTGCTCACCATAGCAAAATGGCCGCTCATCGTCGCGAAACGCTCGCTCATCGTCGCGAAATGGCCGCTCATCGTCGCGAAACGCTCGCTCATCGTCGCGAAACGCTCGCTCATCGTCGCGAAACGCTGGCTCACCGCCGCGAAACGCTCGCTCACCGCCACGAAATGGCTGCTCATCGTGGCGCGAAGGCCGATCACGAAGGCGCGGTAAACGCGAACTGGTTTGCGAGTATTTTCTGGAATCCCCTGGGGATTGCTACTTTCCTGCTGCTACACGTTCCTATTAGAAAAGGTAGTTCAGCGTCAGCACTTGGCCCGCTCCTGATCAAGCCTTCGGGTCGGTCTATTTTCGAGGCCAAAGAAGGGGTATCTATGAAGTCTCAACGAGCAACTCTCCTGAAGTCACTTTCAATCGCTATCGCCCTTGTCGGTGTCATAGTTCTGGCGCAGGGCCAGGCGCGCGCCGACGAAGTAACCATTTCCGGATCCACCACGGGAGCCACGTCAGCGCCTTTTCTAAATTTCGCCGGCAACAGTCAGTTTACGAACACCACGTTTTTGGGAGTAGGCGCGCTGAGCGGCGTGAATAGCCTCGGCACCCTCTCTCTGAGTACCGCCCCAGGTCAGCTGGTCGATGGGCTTTTCAATCTCGGCATTACGTTCACTTCTCCGGGCGGAATTAATGGCGGGCAGGGTGCGAGCTACACCGCGATCGTAACCGGGAGCGTCTCGCCGAACATCGATCAAGGCGGAGTAAGAATTGACTTCGATAATAACCCTTTGCTGTTTACGTTTAACGACGGCACCAACGCCGGCTCCTTCAGTCTGACGATAGCCGATGTGTTCGTGGAATCGGGACGCACGGCATTCTTGACTGCCGGAACGACCGGGCAGCAAACCGCCGTGCCCGAACCAGCGACCTTGCTCTTAATCGGGACTGGGTTGACCGGGCTGGCCGCGAAGCTGCGCAAGCGGAGACGGAAAAACCTTGGCGAGTAGCTAAGAAATCAGGAAGTGTGTTTGGCATTAGGGCCGGAGACGAGTGTTGCGAATCACTCGCCGCCGGCCCTTCGCTTTTGTCCGACAAACTTCAGAAACCTCGGATCAAGTCGAACCGTCATTCTTTGGAGTGCGCTGACCTGTCAGCGCTTTGTCCGGTCGCGACCTGTCGCGGCCACTGCAACCTTAAGTTTACTGCAAGAATACGGCGCCAATCTCCGCAGACCCTACAAGCCAAACTTGTCGGACGCTTATACCGGCAATCGCACCGTGAACACGGCGCCGCCTTCAGGTGAATTCGTAGCCGCCAGCGTTCCGCCGTGCTGAGTGATCACGCGATGGGCGAGGGCGAGCCCGACACCATGGCCGGTTGGTTTGGTGGTAAAGAAGGGAATGAAGATGCGTTGGAGGTCTGCAACGGGAATTCCTACGCCGCTGTCCGCTATCTCAACCACGGCCCACTTAAGTCCGGCGTGATCGCGCGCGTTCGAGATCTCAACTTTGACTCGGCGCTCGCTTTTGTCCGCGGGGATGGCCTCGGCGGCGTTGCGTATGAGATTTAAGAGCGTCTGGCGGAGCATGCGTTCGTCGGCGCGGATGGTGACGCTTGCAGGCAGGACGAGCACCCCATCGGGGCTGCCCCGCTGGGGACCCCGCTTGTCGGCGCTCCCAGCCGCGGCGCCCGCTGAACCGGCAACATGAAGTTCGACGTTGCGCTGGCTGAAAAGCGGCGCGAGCTCTGCCGCGCAGTCATCAATTAGCTCGCTCAGTTCCACTTCATCAAGTTGCAGCGGTTGCGGCCGGGCAAAGTTTAGAAACGAAGTCACCATGTCCGAAAGGTTCCTAACTTCATTCAGCAGCGACGAGGCCGCGGTGTGTCCGGTCTCGTTCATCTCCAGGCTCTGCAAGAGCTGCACGTAACCATGCAGCGTGGCGATCGCGTTTTTGAATTCGTGGGCCAACCCGGCTGACATCTCCCCCAGGCTTTCCAAATTATTCTTCAGGGCCACCTGTTCGCGCAGGTGTGTGACTTCGGTGATGTCGGTGAGCAGGCAGACGGCGCCGCGCTGGCCCTCGCCGGTGGAAAAGTCTATCGGCGCGACGGTAGCGCCGAGCTTGCGCGGCTGATTGTCGGCAGTTAGCGTTTCAATTTCTTCGCGCCGGTAAAGCTTGCCGGTTTGAAGACAGCTATCGACCAGTTCCGCTAACTGAGGAATCCGGTGCAGCAACGAAGCGACGGACTGTCCCAGCGCCGCGCCGTCAACGCCCAGCAGCGCGCGACCAGGAGCATTGATCACCATCGAGCGGCCGCTGCCGTCAAAGGCGATCAAGCCCGAGGGCACGCTCGCTACGATGCGCTCGCTGAAGCGTTCGGCGGAGTCGGCGCGCTTGCTGGCTTGCGCGCTCAACTGTTCGAGAGCTTTGCGTTGTTCCTGAAGTTGGACAACGACGGACTGGAAAGTTTCGAGGACAAACTCGCCTTCGTCTTTTGACTTGTAACCGCCAATGCCGCTCGAAGCCTTCTCGGCTTCACCGACGAGTTGGCGATATGGACGCAGCAACCAACGCAAGAGAAACAGAATGCAGACGAGACTGCCGAGCAGGATGGCAACGAAGGCGGCGAGGAGCAGCGGTCCACGAGTTACCGGAGTGGCGGGTGTGAAGGCGTAAAGTAAAACGGCGAAGATCGTGGCCAACAGGAAGAAGCCGGTTAGCAAGGCCAGGCCGAATTGGTAGCGGTTTCCGCGCATGTTTCGATTTCGGATTTGTGATTGCTGAGTTCGGATTCAGAAGCAGTTGACGTGCTCAGCGTCGCCAGGATTCCTGATTAATCCGCAATTCGAAATCCGAAATCCGCAATCACCTAAACTGTCCTGCATACCACTCGACGATATGCGTGCCGAACAGGAGCGCAGCGATGGCCCCAATCCCCAGAAACACTCCGAAGGGCAGCAGCATCTGCATGTCTCGTTTTTGCTGTCGCATCATCAATCCGACACCGATCAGCGAACCGGACAAGACGCCGAGAAAGATGTTTAGGATCGTCAATCGCCAACCAAGGTAAGCGCCGACCATGAACATCATCTTTACGTCGCCCAACCCCATCGCTTCCACGCCGCGCAGTTTCTCCCAGGCAAAGCCCATCAGCCAGAGCGACCCGCCGCCAACCAACGCGCCAATTCCGGCGCCGATGAGCGATGCGGCCCACAACGGCATTCCTGCCAGTGCGCCATTGAGAAGCTGCGGCAGATCATCGAAATGTGGCGCGCCCATCAGATAGGGAATGGCGAGCCGGGCGATTAGGGAAAACACGATACCGGGATAGGTGATCGCGTTTGGCAGAATCATGTGTTCGGCATCGATAAAGACCAAAGCCACGATAGCCGTGACGAAGATTAGGTCGAAAGGTAGCGCGAAGGTCAGACCGTCGCGCCACGCAACCGCGAGCCAGAGCAGCGCGGTCAGCGCTTCAACCGCCGGATAGCGTGCGGAAATGTGGACTTTGCATGACCGGCAACGTCCGCCGAGCAGCAGGTAACTCAGCACCGGCACGTTGTCGTAAAAAGCGATTGCCGTTTCGCAGGAGGGACAACGCGAGTTTGGAAAGACGATCGACTCTTCACGAGGCAGCCGATGAATTACCACATTCAGGAAGCTGCCGATGATCGCGCCGAAGACGCCGACGAAGACGTAAACAAATGACAGGGGAAGTTGCGTCAGGTCAGGAAGGGCTATTGCCAGGGAAGAGTGCATCGGAAGGCATTGTATATTATTCAGAGCGAACAGTGAGCATTTAGTAAACCTTCCCGCGTTCTGCCTACTGCTCCTGCCTTCTGCCTTCTGCCTTCTGTTTCTCCCAGAGCATCACATGCTTGAGAAAGGCATGGTGGGCGGCGAAGCTGGCGATGCTGAGGCCGGCGACGCCGTCGCGAAAGCCACCTTTGAGAATAAAGCTGCGGATGAACGCAGACGGCGCGGCCACCGCGATCTTCAAACCCGAGGTGCGGCGGCCTTCGTCAAACATTTGCTGCGCGGCGAGCGGAGCGTAGCGCTCGCCAATCATGCGGTGATGATGCGCCGCATCGCGCACGCTGTGGTGGTGGATGTCGCCAGCGAGCTTTTCAATCCGCGCTCCGGCGTTCATTTTTACCGACTCATGAATCAAGCGTGGCGCCCAACTCCCCGCCGACTTTCTAAACAGACGCAACTGCCAGTCGGGATACCAACCGCCACCCTTGATCCAACGGCCCTGATAGAAGGAGCGTCGTGGGATTAGATAGCCGTCGGCAAGTTGCCCGTCGACCTTCGTCTTCAGCGCCTCAATTTCAGCTCGTAACTCAGGAGAGACGCGCTCGTCAGCGTCGAGGCTAAACACCCAGTCGTTCGCCGTCTCATCAACCGCAAATTGCTTCTGCGCCGCAAAGCCGGGCCACTCGCGCTGGATGACTCTGGCGGCGCAACTTGCCGCGATGTCGCTAGTCTCGTCCGTCGATCCCGAGTCGACGACGATGAGTTCATCGGCCCAGGCAACAGACTCGCACGCCGCACGAATGTTGGCGGCTTCGTTGAAGGTGATGATGGTGACGGAGATCTTCATCAGCGATTTCATGTAACGCAAACTGTTAGTTTGCGGACGCAACCGTATCAAACGACCTTGAAAGAAACCTCAATCTACGGCCAGCCGTAAAGAATCGCAAAATAACAGTTTGCGTTACAAAGGAAAAGCGCCAACTGCACTGATGCACTTGGCGCTTCTCAGGAAAACAAAACTGCGGGCAGGATGCCCGCGCTCCCAGGGGTTACGGCGTCGGCGAATCGACGACTACGTTATTCGCGCGCAAGGTGGTCGAGGTAGCGCGTTGTAGATCAGCCAGCGCCTTGTTGTAATCGGTTTCGGCGCGGAGCTCGAGGTTCCTTGCGTTAGTTAACGCATTCTCGCGCTGAAACAGAATGAAGGTAGTTGAGCGTCCCACCTGGTAAAGCCGCTGCTCGCCCTCGAGTTGCAACTCAGCGTTTGTTCTTGCCTCCCGTGCGGCTAACACGCGGCGACGAGAAGTCTCCACAGACTGCGCTGCATTGCGAACATCAACCTCAATCGCCTGGTCCTGTGCGCGCAAGGTAGCTTCGATCCGTTCAGCCTGGATACGCGCACCGGCGAGATTCGCTTCGGCGGTCCTGTTCCGCAGGGGAATCTGGATCGCGAGGCCGACCGTAACATTTCGCGTCTTGAGGCCGAACAGATTGCTCAAATTCTTGCCATAGCCACCAATCAAGTCGGAGGGCGGACCGCCGGGCGATAGAGTGGTAGGAACGACCGCCAGGGGATACATAGCCCGGGTCTGGATGTCGCGAATCTGCTGCAACAGAAAAGCGCTCGCATTGTTCGCTGGGTCGCCGCCGATGATGGGTATCGGCGTGCCAAAATCTGGAGCGCCCGAAACATCTTTGCCCGCCAGGCCGGTGGTGGCCAGGGTCGATTGAAGATCGATCTGCGGTTTGGTTTGATTCCTAAAGTATTGGAGATCGATGTTGTTGATGTCGTTTGTGAGTCGCAGACGCCGCAGCTCCGGTCGATTATCACGCGCCTCCTTCAAAGCATCGACGAGATTGACTGGGGTGTCGTTGAACGTCGGCGTGTCGGTTGGTGTTAACTGCGCCGTCCATTCGGGCGCGGTCGCGTCTTTGAAAATCAATTGCTTCAAATTGTTTTCGGCGATGGAAACGTTTTGTACGGAAACGAGTAAGGCCGATTCGCGGTTCGCCAATTCAGTTTGCACTTCGGCGCGTTCGAGCGGCGCCTTGGTGCCGACCGCGATTTGCGCTTCCACGCGACGCAGGTTTTCGCGCGAGAGATTCAGGTTTGCCAGTTGGTTTTGCTGATCACGCAAAGCAAAACCCAATTCCCAATAAGCGCGCTGCACCTGGGCGATTACTTCGATGGTGCGCTGACGAAAGTCGGAGTCAGACATTTCCAACTCTTTCTTCTTGATCCGGATCAGCCGTCGCGAGTTATCGATCGAGCGGTTGCGCAACAGCGGCTGAGTAAACGTCAAAGACAGGTTCGACGAGTAGTACGGATTAATAAAGCTGAAGGTCGAGCTGGTGTTGGTGTGGTTATTCGCGAAGTTCAGGTTGTAGTTTCCTCCGCCCCGACTAAACGATTTGTTGAGTGAGGGAGTAAACGAGTAGGTCGTGCTGGTGGTGGTGCCGGATCTTCCGGAGCCGCCCAGTGAGCTTTGCTGGGGCGTAATCCTTTTATCGATCTGCGGAGTGAAACTAAAAACCGGATCGTAAAAACCTTCGAGCGATCGCAGTTGGGTTTCGGCGATG
>JANMVC010000649.1:0-7448 GCA_031392315.1 Pyrinomonadaceae bacterium
CCGACTGTGGATCACCCCGGCTGAACTGGATGTTTTTCGCGGCGCATTGGCTGGCGCTGTCCTTTCCCTGCTGGCCGCCGCTCTGGTTAGCAGCGTAATCCTTTTGATCAATGTCATCCGACCCTTGCGCGAGATCGAAGCAGTGGCCGGTCATCTCCGCTTAGGAAAGCTGATCGAGCCGATCAAGATCAATCGCCAGGATGAAGTTGGCGAACTTGCGAACACCATCAATGAAGCCGCGCTGCAACTCCAGCAGGAAATCGAAAGACTGAGCGGCTTGTATCACATCTCGTTGATGATGGGCACCGGCGCCGAGGTTAGCCAGATTTGCGAGTTGATGACGCGCAAGATTGCCCGACTGCTGGGCGCCGAGGTCTGCGTCATTCTGCTTTACGACAAAAGCCAGAATTGCATCCTGGCCCAGGTGCCCGCCTACGGCATGGAGGACCAGGCCCTCCTGACTCTGCGCTTCGCTCCCGAGGAAACCAGCATCGCCACCAATGTATTCCGCACCGGCGAACCCTATCTCACAAACGATGCGCGGCGTGATCCTCTCCTTAGCGTGAAGGCCGACGGCAACATCCGCGAGATGTTGGCAGTGCCGCTCAAAGCCGGTCATGCAATGCTCGGGATAATTGAGGTCATCAACAAAGCCGGCGGTTTTCTCGAAGAGGAAAAGCGGCTCGTCACCATCTTCGCTTCCCAGGCTGCGCACTTATTGCGCAACGCCCAACTCTTCCAGCAGGTGCGCGAATCGGAAGAACGTTACCGGCAAATCTTTGAAAACGCAGTTGACGGGCTTTATCGCAGCACACCTGACGGCGAGCTGGTGACGATCAATCCGGCGTTGGCCTTGATGCTTGGCTACCGGACGCCGGAAGAACTGGCCAGCATAAATCTTATCGAAGACCTTTTCGTCGATCAGGCCGCTGCGCCGCACCTCATGAATCAATTGGCCGAACGGGGACAGGTGTTGGATTTTGAGTGCGACTTGAAGCGCCGGTCCGGCGACCCAATGCCCGCCCGTCTCAGTATTCGCATCGTCACCGACGCCGCCGACAGCCAGGTCTTTCACCTGGGCATCGTGAAAGACATAACCGAGCAGAAACGCCTTTCCCAGCAACTGATCATCTCCGAGCGCCTCGCGGTCGTCGGTGAACTCGTCGCCGGCGTAGCCCACGAGGTTCGTAATCCGCTTTTTGGTATTACGACCACGCTGAGCGCGCTGGCCCGCGAGCTGCGGGATCGAAAGACAGTACAACCGTATATCGACGTGGTCATGACGGAAGTGAGCCGGCTCAATTATTTGATGGAGCAACTGCTGGAACATAGTCGGCCTGTGCGGCTCGACCCAGACGTTTCTGCGCTGCGCATCGTAATTGAAGAAGTTGCCGAAGAGTTTCGCGGCGCCGCAAATGAAAAGGGGATCGAACTCTTTATCGGCTACCACGATCCAGAAGGACCGAGGATCGACCGGCGCAAGATGTATGGCGTGTTCAGCAATCTCTTTGAAAACGCGCTTCAGCACACAGGACGCGGCGGCCAGATTCGACTGATATCAAAAAGTCCCGACGGCGACTCCTCGCTGATTCAGATTGAAGTCAGCGATTCTGGCGCAGGGATTGCTCTCGAAAATCGGAACAAGGTCTTCGAACCCTTCTTTACTACGCGGCCAAATGGCGTGGGACTCGGGCTGGCGATCGTCCGCAAGACAATTCACGACCACGGCGGGACGATTGGTTTGAAGTCTAACGGAGACGCCGGGACGACGTTTGTGATTAGGTTGCCGCTGAGTTAGTGGGATCAGGAGTCAGGAGACAGAATTAAGGAGACAGTAGAAAGAAATCAGAAGCGGGCAGTCCTAAGTTTTCATTCTGTCTTCTTAATTCTGTCTCCTGTCTCCTCTTTCAACGAATGGTTACTGCTAAAGACAAAATTCTGGTGATTGACGACCAGCCATCGGTGCGCTTTGGTCTGCGCCGGCTGCTGGAAGGCGAAGGCTATCGCGTGCTCGAAGCTGAAACCGGCGCTCAGGCCCTTCCAATCGTAACTGAAAATGCTCCCGAATTAATCCTGCTCGATCTGCGCCTGCCGGACGTGGATGGGCTGGATCTGCTCAAGCGGATCAAAGAAATCGACGACGATGTACCGATAATTATCCTGACCGCCCACGGCACCATCGAGACCGCCATTATCGCGCTCAAGAGCGGCGCCGAAAATTTCTTCACCAAGCCCTTCGACGCGGAAAGCATTCTGATCCTGATTGCTAAAACGCTGGAACAGAGTCGTGCTCGGCGTGAACTTCTGCTTGCCGGCCTCGCCCAGGAACGGGTCGCATCGGAATTTTTTCACGGCGAGAGCGAAGCCATCCTGCGCATTTATCAAACCATCGAGCGGCTCGCCCAGTCGGACAGCACCGTGCTGTTGCAAGGCGAAACCGGAACGGGAAAAGGCGTCATCGCTCGCTTAATTCATCGCCTGAGCGCGCGTCATGAAAAACCATTTGTGGCGGTTAACTGCGCTGGTCTGAGCCGTGAACTGCTCGAGTCCGAACTCTTTGGCCACGAGAAAGGCGCCTTCACCGGCGCCGTCGTCAGCAAACCAGGATTGTTTGAGTTGGCCCATGCCGGAACAATTTTCTTCGACGAGATTGCCGAGATGGAACCGGCAATTCAGGCGCGCGTGCTCACCGTGCTGGAGGAAAAACGGTTTCGCCGCGTCGGCGGCATTCAGGAAAAGGAAGTGGACGTGCGCGTCGTAGCGGCAACGAACCGAAATCTCCAGGCCGAAATCAAGCGCGGCCGTTTTCGCGAGGACCTCTACTACCGCCTCAACGTGATGCCGTTGACCATGCCGCCACTGAAAGCGCGCCGCTCGGATATTCTGCCGCTCACGAAACATTTCATCGCCCACTACAGCCAACGACTGAACCGGCGCGTAAACGGCGTCACTACCAAAGCTGAAGTGCTGTTGGAAAGCTACAACTGGCCCGGCAACATCCGGGAGCTGCGCAACGTGATCGAGCGCGCGGTGATTCTTTGTTCCGGCGATCGCATTCACGCGAGCGATCTCCCGCTGGGTGGGTTAGCGCTCGCCGAGTCAACGAAGCAGGACGAGTCTGAACAGTTTCTCTCGCTCGAGGAAGTCGAGCGTCTTCACATCGAACGAATCCTCGCGGCCACCGGAAACAACCTCAGTCGTGGCGCTGAAATCCTGGGCGTCACTCGCTCAACTCTCTACAACAAGATGCGCCGCTATCAGAGCGAGCCTTCATGACGGATGCCACCGCGTGATACGCGGCTTCGCCGCCGCACAGTGCGGAAAGCCTCTGGCTTTCCGACACGACTCCGACCTTCCTCTTTTCCTGAGGCTGAGCCTCAGGAACGAATCTAAAAACCAGGCGCCCGGAAAGGCGGAGCCTTTCCGCACTGTGCGGCGGCCGAGCCGCGGATGACCGTACAAGGATTGAGCAGTGTTCAGACTGAGTGTCCAATAATTGGGCAGCTTGGCCATTGGCTCCGCAATCCCGACCGACGGTCGAGCGTCTAGGGGACTCAACCGGCAAATAAATGGCATCTGAAACTAATCCCAACAGTAAGTTGAATATTAACCATCTTTGGAGCGGCACTTGCACTACAACGCGCGTTCACACTTCTGCGGAACGAGCTGGCCGTTCGTAAAATTTTGCCAGTCGTCCATCCCATCCTGATTCTGGTAGTTACTAATTGAAGGAGATCAGCGCCGATGAGTAAGCGTATAGCCAATTTATTTTTCACCTCCCTGTGTCTGTTGCTTTTGTCGACCTCGATGATCATGGCCCAAAGCCAGACCACTGGCCGCCTGGTCGGCACCGTTACAGATGAAAAGGGTGGGGCCCTTCCCGGCGCCGCAGTCACTGTGACCAACCAGGCCAGCGGCGAAGAGCGCACCGTGGTTGCTGATGAAGCCGGTCACTACATCGTGCCGCTGCTTTCTCCCGGAAGTTACAACGTTAGCGTGACGGCTAACGGATTCAAAAAATTCATCGCCGAAGACGTGAGGGTGACGATTACGGAGACTGCGACGCTCGATCCGAGCCTCGTGGTCGGCGCTGTTTCGGAGTCGGTGACCGTCGAAGCCTCGCCACAACTGGCGCAAACTGAGGGCGCGCAATTGGGCCGCGTTGTTGATAGCCGCGCAGTCTCTGACTTGCCGCTGGCCACGCGCAACTTCACGCAAATCCTCGGATTGTCGCCCGGCGCCGCCACCTATCTCCCTGACAACACTGCTGTCGGACGCAACTCGCAAAACATTTCGGTCAACGGTGGCCGCGTCACCAACAACAATTTTCAGATTAACGGCGTCGATGCCAATTCGATGGGCACAAACTCCGCCCCGTCTCTATCAGTGCCTGCGCCTGAATCCATTCAGGAATTCAAGGTACAGACATCTTTGTACGACGCGACCTTTGGCCGCTCGGGCGGCGGCAACATTCAGGCCGTAACCAAAAGCGGTGGCAATGAGTTTCATGGCAGCGGTTATGGCTTCCTTCGTAATGCCAGGTGGAACGCCAACAACCCGTTTCTTAACGCCGCCGGCGTCGCTCGTCCGGTCTTGTCGCGCAAAGTTTTCGGCGGCACGCTGGGTGGCCCAATCAAGCAGGACAAACTGTTCTTCTTCGGATCGTTTCAGGGCACGCGCGAACGCAACGGCGCTTCGCTTATCAATAGCGTTTCATCCGGCGTCTTAGTCGCACCCGGTTTGACCGACACTCGTACAGAAGCCGCGCTGCTCGCCACTTTCCGCCCCGTCTCGCTGTTCGGCGTCCCATTAACTTCTATTAACCCAACTGCCCTGGCGCTGCTGAACGCCAAGCTGCCCAACGGCCAATTCCTGATTCCGACACCAACCGCCGCCAACGGCACGTACACGGGCTCGACCCCGTCGGTGTTTGATGAGAATCAGGTCAATGCAAACATCGATTATCGCTACAACGACAAGAACACCTTCGCTTTCAAGTTTTTTGCTTCCAACGCGCCGCAGACTCTGGTTCTGCCCAGCTTCCTGGGTGGTGGACCCAACGTGCCGGGTTTTGGAAACTTCCAGCAGAATAATAATCGGCTGATTACGATGCAGTATGTGCATATCTTCAACCCGAATGTTTTTAACGAAGTGCGTGCCGGTTACAACTTCATTCGGGTTGATGCCTTTCCGCAGGAACCAATTACCGACGCTTCCGTTGGCATCACCCGGTCCAACGCAAACGTCTTCCCCGGCCTGGGACTTATTCGCATCAATCCCGGCGCCGGCGGCATCGTCTTCGGCACTTCGGCTACGATCGACGTGAGAGCTGTAGCGCCATCCACCACCCTGGCGGATACGCTTTCGATCACCAAGGGAAACCACAACCTGCGCCTGGGCGGTGAATATCGCTACAACGAAAACAACTACGTGCTCAACTTCTTTACCCGCGGCCAGATTGATTTTGGCAGCTTCAATAACTTCCTCGCTGGTGCTCCTACGTTTTCCATTTTCGGCAGCGGCATCGGGAACCGCAGTCTGCGGGCCAGCGACTACAACTTCTTCTTCCAGGACGACTGGAAAATTACTCCGAAACTGACCTTGAACCTTGGACTGCGTTACGAACTCGACTTGCCGCCGTACGACACACGCGGTCGCATCGCGACGTTTGATCCTGCCCTTTATGTCCCGAACCCTGTGGCTGTGGGCGGAGTGCCCATCGGTCCGCCAATCGGCGGCTATGTGCAGGCAGGCAACGTAATTCCCCAGTATGACGTGGCCAGCATGCCCAATGTTGGCAAACGAGTCGTACACAGCATCGATCCCAACAACTTTGCGCCACGCGTGGGCTTTGCTTATTCTCCGTTCGACTCCGGTCGCATGGTAGTTCGCGGCGGCTACGGCATCTTCTATTCGCGCACTTCGTTTCAATACATCACGCTCAACGTGATTGCGCCGCCCACTTATGTTTTCGGTGTCAGCGCGCTTTTCCCGCCAATCAGCAATCCGTATTTCGCGGCGCCGCCAACGAGCGCATTTCCCACCCTGGTCCCCGGCGTCGCCTTGTCGGGAACCTTGTTCGATCGAAACATTCGTACGCCCTACCTGCACCAATACAACTTCACCACGCAGTTTGAAGTTTTCAAGAATTACCTTCTTGAGGTTGGTTACGTAGGCACGACCGGCGCGAACCTGTTTCGTCAGGTTGGAATCAATCAGTCAAGACTCGCGAGCCCCGCGAATCCAATCACCAACGCTGTGACCGGCCAGGTGATTACCACCAACACTCCCGGAAATGCGAGCTTGCGCGCACCTTTCCAAGGGGTGGCCATAAATGGCTTCTTCCAAAACCAAACGACTGCCGACTCAAAATACCATTCACTCCAAACAAGTCTAACCAGACGGTTCGCCAACGGTCTCCAATTCCTTGCGTCGTATACTTTGGCAAAATCGACTGACAATGCTTCCGGCCAGGGCGGTGGACCAGGAGCCGGCGGCGTGCTGAATCCAGGCGCCGTTGGTGAAACGAGTCCGATTTTAGGCAATCAATTGGATTCCAACGCCAATCGCGGCCGCTCGGATTTTGATCGTAAGCATCGCCTTGTGTTTAGCGCGCTTTACGATTTGCCGACGCCTAAATTTGCGAAGGATTCAGAGGCTGGAAAGCTGCTGCTCGGTGGCTGGCAGATTGCGAGCATCGCGACTTCGATGTCCGGCTTACCGATCGATATCGTTGACACCGGCTCCGGTTCCTTCTATGGACTCTCGGCTGGCGGCTCAGCGCTCGCGCGTCCCAACCTGGTCGGCGACCCCTACAGCAATGTCCCGGCAGGCTACTTCTTCAACCCGCTGGCGTTTGCCCGGCCGGTAGTGGCTGCGGGCGCAATCATTCCCAGTTCGGGAGGCATTGCCACAGCCGGTGCGGTGGGTACGGACATAGGAAACGTCACCCGCAACATCCTGCGTGGGCCGCATCAGAACAATGTGGACTTCTCCGTCATCAAGCGCTTTCGCTTTTTGGAAACGAGGAGCATTGAATTCCGCACGGAGTTTTTCAATCTCTTCAACACGGTGAACTACGCAAACCCAATCAGCGATTTGAACGCAGTGCCAGCGGGAAATTTCAACGCAGACGGGACGATTAATCCCGCGTTGGGCCCCGGACGGTTTGGCCGAATCATTTCCACCAGCAGCAATCCGCGATTGGTCCAATTCGGGCTCAAGCTGAATTTCTAGGGAGACTCAAAAATGTCACGTGCCGCTCGGCAACAAGTCACCTTAAAGGTGACCAGAGAGGCGCGAGGCCGCGTCCCTGGAGATGGTATTGAGCTTTCCTTTGGCTACTGGCCGGGGCGTGGCGCCCCGGTTGTGGCCCTCCACGGCCTGACGGCTTCTTACGTCAACTTTATCGGCATCGCCGAACGGCTCGAAGGCCGGCGTCCGCTACT
>JANMVC010000651.1:0-2378 GCA_031392315.1 Pyrinomonadaceae bacterium
ACAATTGCCAACCTAACGGCGCTGGCCGCGCCAAGTCCGATTCCCGATGAGAATCGCGTACAGCCAACTGAAACCACCGTCTGGGTTCTGAATGCAACCTTGACGAAGGTGATGATGGCTTATGATTCGGACTATCACATGGTGCTGACCGATGCAGCGGGCCGCACGATGATTGCTGAAATTCCCAAGCCAAATTGTGTTGGCCCAGGCAGCCCGTTTGCTGCCGGAATCGCCAACGCCCGCGCGCAATTTGAAGCAAAGTTCACACCGGCTGAAAGCTTTCAAACGCTAAATGTCCCAGTGCAAATTACCGGCGTGGGATTTTTTGATTATTTGGAAGGACAGGAGGGACTGGCGCCCAACGGGATCGAGTTGCACCCGGTTATCGATATTGTTTTCGGTCCGTTCTTTCAAATGTCGGCTTCGCCAGCGTCGCTGACGGTCAGCCAGGGTAGCGCGGGCACTTCGATTATTAGTTCCACGCTTTCCGGAAACTTCAATTCATCTGTTGCGCTTTCAACCTCGGGATTGCCCGCGGGTGCAGTGGCCAGCGTTAGCCCTTCGACAATCGCCGCGCCCGGCGGTGGCTCTGTGCCCCTGACAATAGCGGCCGGCGCAGCTACTCCCGCCGGGACTTACAACATCACCGTCACCGGCACCGGCGGCGGACAAATCCATTCGACGATTATTAACCTCACCGTAACCAGCAGCGGCGAAGCACAGCAACTGCTCGGCAATCCGGGATTTGAAAACGGCTCGTCCAGTCCCGCACCCTGGACTGCGACTGCCGGCGTTATTGATAGCTCGAGTTACCAGTCGCCGCACACAGGTTCATGGAAAGCCTGGTTGAGTGGCTACGGCTCAACGCACACCGACACACTGCTGCAGCAGGTTGGACTGCCGGCAAATGCCACTCAAGCGACGCTCTCGTTTTGGCTGCACATCGATACGGCGGAAATCGCAAACGTCGCGAACGACACGTTAAAAGTCCAGGTCCGCAATTCTTCCGGCTCCGTATTGGCCACCCTCGCGACCTATTCAAACCTCAGCGCCAACGCTGGATACATACCCGTCGCGTTTGACCTTAGCGTGTATAAAGGCCAGGCGATTCAGATCTATTTGATCGGTGTCGAAAACTCGAAGTTGAAAACGTCCTTCGTAGTCGACGACATGGCGCTCACCGTGACAACTTCCGGCGGGTCAGGCGACTTCGCGATTGCCGCGTCGCCGGCCTCGCTGTCAATTGCTCGCCCGGGATCGGGCGCCACTACGATCACAACCACACCTTCCGGCAGTTTCAATTCTTTAATTGCGCTTTCCGTTTCTGGCTTGCCCAGTGGGGCGACAGCGAGTTTTAGTCCTTCATCGATTGCAGCTCCCGGCGCCGGTTCGTCCACGCTGACAATCTCTGCCGGCTCGGCAACCGCGCTCGGGACTTACAGCCTGACGGTAACAGGAACCGGCGGTGGCAAGACGCACACAAAAACAATTACTTTGACTGTGACCAGCGGCGGCGGCGGCACCACGACGCAATTATTGGGCAATGTAGGTTTCGAAAATGGCTCCGCGAGTCCTTCGCCGTGGACCGTCAGCTCGGGCGTCATCGACAATAATTCCGCTTCGCAGCCCGCCCGCTCCGGCTCCTGGAAAGCATGGTTGAATGGTTATGGAGCCGTTCACACCGACACGCTCTGGCAAAGCGCCAGCATCCCCTCGACTGCAACCAAAGCGACGCTTTCATTCTGGTTGCACATCGATACGACGGAGACGACCACCACGCGGACTTACGACACGCTGAAGCTTCAAGTGCGAAACTCTTCCGGAACTGTGCTCGCAACGTTGGCGACTTACTCAAATCTAAATGCCGCCGCTGGATACGCCGCCATCTCGTTCGACCTGACCAGCTACCGGGGCCAAACGATTCAGATCTATTTGATTGGAGTGGAAGACTCGAGCTTGAAGAGCTCGTTTGATGTGGATGACTTTGCTTTAAACGTGACCACGCCTTAGCAAGCAGCGCAATAACAGGACTTGATGATGAAGTGCAAACTTACATTCCTCGTCGCCGTGGCCTTTGCCATCGCCTTCCCCGCGCTCGAAGTTCGGGCGCAAGGAATTCGTGCCGAGCAGCCGCAGGCAGTCGCTAACGAAGATGGCGGGCGCGCGTTCATCGTCGAGAAAAACTCGCCCGCCATGTTTAGCAGAAGTGGTCGGCCAATTGCGGAACCTCAGCAGCACAGCATTTTCCTGGGCAGCGGCTGGTCCACAGCGAGCGTGCGCGCGCGCCAAGCTCGACTTGGCAATTTACTCATCAACATTGGCGACCAGACGATGATTGAAGCCCTGGCGCGGCGCGGTATCAAAAGCCGTTTCGGCCC
>JANMVC010000704.1:0-4578 GCA_031392315.1 Pyrinomonadaceae bacterium
CGAGGAAATGCGCGAAGTGTCGGAAGTCTTTCAGGAGTATGGACTGTCGGAGGAAGAGACGCGGCCGATTGTCGAAGCACTGCGCCGGCAGCCGCAGAAGTGGATCGACTTCATGATGCGCTTCGAACTCGGACTGGAAAAGCCGGTGCCGAAGCGGGCCATGACGAGTGCGTTGACGATTGGCGGCGCTTACGCGGCGGGTGGCTTCGTGCCGCTTGCGCCTTACATGTTGACCGGCGATCCCTCGCGCGCGCTGCTGATTTCCATCGTAGTCACTCTTTTCGCACTGCTAATTTTCGGTTTCGTGAAAGGCCGCTTTACCGGCACCCGGCCCATTCGCAGCGCGCTCCAGACAGCGCTGATCGGCAGTGCCGCGGCCGGCGCTGCGTTTGCAATCGCCCGCGCAATCGGCGGCTGACAAGCTACTGTGATCGGCCCTGCTCGTCTTTGATCGTCTTTTGCTTTGCGCGTAGCGGCCCCTGCGATGCGATGTTAGAATCCGTCGTGCTATGACAATCCCTTCCAGCTCAAGTCAACCAAACAGATGAGACACACGCGACTGCTGCTGCCAATCGGATTATTGCTTGGGGTGATCGTCGTTTACCCGCAGGGGAATTCTGCTGCCCTGCCAAATGTCGTCGCCGCGCAAAGTCGGCGCGAAGCGCAACCGAGCAAACGAGTCCAGACGATCGAGTTTGAAAGTAAACTGGCGGCGAAGCTTCTTCCTTACAATGTCGTATTGCCGGTTGATTACCACCAGCCCAGCGCTAAAGCCAAGCGCTATCCGGTGCTATATCTGCTGCACGGCCTGACCGGCCACTATGACAACTGGACGACGAAAACAAAGTTGGCTGACTACGCCGCGCAGTATTCGATGATCATTGTCACGCCGGAAGGTAACAACGGCTGGTACACCGACAGCGCGACGGCGCCGGCCGACAAGTATGAAACCTACATCGTCGAAGAGTTGATTCCCGATGTCGAGCGCCGTTATCGCGCAAACGCAACCCGTGCTGGGCGTGCGATTGCCGGGCTTTCGATGGGCGGATACGGCGCGCTCAAGTTTGGGGTGAAGCATCCGGAGAAGTTTGCGTTTGTCGCCTCGCTTAGCGGCGCTCTCGGCGCTGCTTCGTGGACCCAAAGCGATCTGCGCGGACTCGACGCTATCCGGCAATCGCTGCTGCTTATTTTTGGCGACGACGACTCAGCGACGCGCCGGGCCAACGACCTGCACAAGCTCTACGGCGAGCTGACACCGGAACGTGTGGCCGCACTGCCGTATGTCTATCTCGATTGCGGCACCGAAGACAGGCTGCTGGCAACCAATCGTAGTTTCGTCGATGTCCTGGTCGCCCGGAAGATCCCGCACGAATACCGTCAGCTTCCCGGCATTCACAACTGGCAATACTGGGACGCGCAAGTGCAGGATGTCCTCAGGATCGCCGCGCAAAAATTGCGCTCGATGTAGCGCAAACTGTTAGTTTGCGCCTTGTGTGAGATGGTGACTTTAAGTGCTAAGAAGACCTCGTTTTGACCACTGCAAACTAACAGTTTGCGTTACAGAGGCAGGAGTTATATGACAACGCCCGCGCCGTCCACTCCCAGACACATTTCCAAAAAGGCCAGCCTGTTCACCGAATCCGTAATTCGCGAGATGACCCGCGAGGCATTGAAGCATGGCGCGGTTAATCTCTCGCAGGGCTTTCCGGATTTCGCCGCGCCGGAAGACATCAAGCGCGTAGCCATGCAGGCCATCGCCGACGACATCAATCAATACGCAATCACCTGGGGCGCTCGCCCTTTCCGCGAAGCGATTGCCACGAAGACCAAGAGATATCTCGATCTCGACATTGATCCGGAAACGGAGATCACAGTCACTTGCGGTTCAACCGAGGGAATGATCGCCGCGATGATGGCGACCGTTGATCCGGGCGAAGAAGTGGTGATCTTCGAACCGTTTTACGAAAACTACGCGCCCGACGCGATCCTCTCCGACGCAACGCCCCGTTACGTGCCTTTGCGCGCGCCGGACTGGACCTTTGACGAGCAGGAGTTGCGCGCGGCGTTTAACTCGAAGACGAAAGCCATAATCGTTTGCAATCCCAATAACCCCACCGGCAAAGTTTTCACCCGCAGTGAAATGGAATTCATCGCCGGGCTGTGTCAGGAGTTTGACGCGCTCTGCTTCACTGATGAGATTTATGAGCACATCATTTATCCTCGCGCCGGCGCTGAGATTGCACACATCTCTATGGCCCAGCTTCCGGGCATGCGCGAACGCACGGTGATCGTCAATTCGATGTCGAAGACCTATTCGGTGACCGGCTGGCGCGTTGGATATTGCATCGCCCCGCCGCCGATCACTGGCGCGATTCGTAAAGTTCACGACTTCCTAACTGTCGGCGCCGCTGCGCCATTGCAAGCCGCGGGAGCCTACGCGCTGTCGCTGCCGCAACAGTATTACGATCACTTGCAGTCAGAATATGAGCGCCGCCGCGACCTGCTCTTGCCGGTTTTGGAAAACGCGGGGTTCGCTACCTTTCGCCCGGACGGCGCTTACTACATCATGACCGACATATCGGAGTTTGGTTTTGCTGACGACGTCGAGTTTACGAAGCACCTGATTCGCGAGGTCGGTGTTGCTTGCGTACCGGGGTCAAGTTTCTACAGCATTCCGGAACGTGGGCGTCAGCAGGTGCGCTTCTGTTTCTGCAAGAAAGATGAGACGCTTGAGCTGGCAGCAGAGAGACTTGAGAAACTGCGTCCAAAAGTTTGATTCTCATTAACACCTGGCTTCAGCCAGGGGTACCGCCGGAGATTTAGAAGTTAACCGTTTCAACGGTTTGTGGACCAAGGCCAAGAAACCGTTGAAACGGTTATGTGCGTTTTCGCCTATTACACCTGACTAAAGTCAGGTGTTAATGAGAAGACTAATGTCCAAGCTCAAAGCCGCCACCTTGATTTGGTTACTATGTTACGCAGGGTTGACTGCACTTGCGCCTGCGGTCCTTGCGCAGCACACCGCCGATCCGCTTTATAAAGCCGTAGTCGAAAATCCGGCCTTCACTAAAAACTATCCGCGCGTGCTCTTCGACGAGGGCCATTACAATTCGGAGTCGGTAAACGGGCGCTACAAACCTTTTGCCGATCTGCTCTTTGCTGACGGTTATCACGTGGTCGCGAACCGCAAGCCGTTTGCCAAAGAAGCTCTGCAGACGTTTAAGGTTCTGGTAATCGTGAATCCGCTGGGCGCGGAAGATACCGACGATGATGGCGCCGACGGCCCGGCGTTTACTCCCGCAGAATGTGATCTAATTGTTGGTTGGGTGCGCGGCGGTGGCGCATTGCTTTTGGTGGCTGATCCAACGCCGTTTGCGTCGGCGGCGGAAATTTTGGCGACGCGTTTGGAAGTGGAGATGAGCAAGGGCTACGCGACCGATCCGGCGAACGCCGACAAGGAATCAAAGAATGCGAGCATCATCGGCTATTCACGCGACAACAAACTGTTGGCGGCGCACCCTATCACAAACGGACGCAGCGCCACGGAGCGTGTGGAGCGGGTGATCACGTTTATGGGCCAGTCGCTCAAAGGTCCGGCAGGCAGCGACGCCTTCCTGAAATTGTCGGACACTGCCGTCGATGAAGTTGGGACGCCGGCGAAGAACAGTTCCGCGGCAGGCCGTGCGTCGGCCGTCGCTTACCGGTTGGGCAAGGGACGCATTGTCGTACTCGGTGATGCGGCCATGCTCTCCGCGCAGATCACCGGGAGCGACAATCAACCTTTTGGCATTAACACTCCTGGCAGCGATAACCAGCAACTGGCGCTAAACATTATGCACTGGCTCTCGGGCTTGCTGAAATAGAAAAGAAGCAAACTTTCTATGTGGGATGCGAAGCGACAATTCATTTGGCTGGCGGCGGGACTGGCGCTCGGGACTTTCGTCGCTTACTCGGATTCGCACACGGAAGATGGTGTGTTCGTTCCGCGCTTCTTTGTCTTCATGGAAAGCCTGGTGCTGATCATCATCGCGACGTTGTTCTACCTCTATTCGCGAAAGAAGAAATGAGGCGAGTAACGCGAACTGTTAGTTTGCAGCGGTTCATCAATGGCCTTCGATCCATTACCGCCGGACCAGCGCAAACTAACAGTTTGCGTTACATCAGTTTGGCTGTTGCATGGTCTTGGAGCGAACCGTGATTCCCTGGTCGCCCACAATCAGGAGATTTCTGATCTCGCCAAATGGCGCATTGGAAGGCAGATAGGAAAGCACATAACGATTCCGGCGAAGTTCATCGCAAATAGCTTTCGCCGCCAGCCCCGGCTCATCAATTGAAAATATCGCGCCGCCCGTTCCCTCGACCAACTTGTCAATCACCTGCTTCGGTTTAGGCACGTCGCGCCGAATCGCACCGCGCGTGCGGTCCTGCGCCTGGACGGCATAGACCGTGATGTCCTGCCTTTGCAGCTCCGCGAGAATCTTTTCAAACGACGTCTTGCTGCCGCGGTCGAGCCCGTCACTAATTACCACGATGATGCGTTTCTGCCCCGGCGTTGCGCCTAACGCTTGATCGATGACG
>JANMVC010000080.1:0-7879 GCA_031392315.1 Pyrinomonadaceae bacterium
AGCTCGATGAAAGTTGAGCTAACGTTGCCGGGTCGTAACCGGAGGTGGAGGAAAAGCCACCGAAACAACAACCTAACGGCACCGCATTCGAAAGGATGCGAGGAATGCGAAAGCAGTCCGCGTGCTGACCGAGGTTCAAACTTAACCGCAAGTGAACTTCGGGATATAAATCCGGCAGCAAGCGCGTGTACATGCCTAGCTGCCATCCTTTTGAAAGCCTGGGCTTGAGAGTTTCGGCTTGAGAGCTTGAGCAATTAGATAGGAAACGGACTACGCTACTTTCGGCTTGCCGGAGGTAGCGTTTTCCGTTTTTGCATACCTCGATGTTGCGGTTATCATGTCGCTCCACCCAATTCGTAATTGACCACCGCGCAAACACTCCGTTGTCTCCCTTGAGTTTTTGTGCCTTAGCCTCCAGGAGAATAAACAAATGACTGAAGCAAGAATGCAAGAGACGCCTGAATACGCGCCCGGAACTTTTTGTTGGGTTGAATTGGGAACGACCGATGGCGAAGCAGCGAAGAAATTCTACACCGCGCTCTTCGGCTGGGACTTCGATGACCACTCGATGGGCCCTGACGGTGTCTACACGATGCTGAAGCGAGACGGGAGGGATGTCGGGGCGCTTTTCCAGATGCCTGCGGAAATGACCGCGATGGGCATCCCACCAAACTGGCTGTCGTACGCATCGGTGGCGAGCGCGGACGAGACTGCGTCGAAAGCAAAAGAGCTGGGTGCGACCCTGATGAAAGAACCTTTCGATGTCATGGATGTGGGCCGCATGGCCGTCGTGCAGGATCCGACCGGAGCTGTGTTCGCGCTGTGGGAGGCGAAGGCCCACAAAGGCGCCGGCGTCGTGAACATACCGAATTCGTTTTGTTGGAACGAACTCGCCACTCCCGACACGGAGAAGGCCGGCGACTTCTACACAGGTCTTTTTGGTTGGGGCAAGAATGTGCAGCAGATGGGACCGATGACCTATACGTCGTTCATGAATGGCGAGCGGCCGGCGGGCGGGATGTACACTCCGCCGCCTGAGATGGGCGAGATGCCGCCGCATTGGCTGGTCTACTTCGCTGTGGATGATGCGGACGCTATGGTGGCGAAGGCCACCGAACTTGGCGCCGTGACTTGCGCTCCACCAATGGACATCCCCGGCACGGGCCGCTTCGCTATTTTGCAGGATCCGCAGGGCGCAGCTTTCGCGATTATCAAGCTCGCAAATCCCCCGTCGTAGTCGAGCCCCGAGGGACCTGGACCGGACTGCGTTCCGATAGGAACGCGATGTTTATAGGAAGACGCAAGTAAAAAAGAGCTTGCAGGAGCGGCAAGTCAAGACTTTCCACAGTCTGACTTGCCGCTCCTGCAAAAACTGAAATAAATCGCGATGCATACTCTATAAACATTCTGCTCCTACGGAGCTTTAGCGAGTTATGAAACCACGGCTGGTCTTTCTTCTGTTGTGTTTGATCAGGGGCTCGACCTGGCTCTTCATCAAGCTGGGCCTCAGCGACCTGCCGCCGTTCACCTTTGCCGGCATCAGGTTTGTCATTGCTTCCGCCATTCTTTTCGCGATCATCAAAGCGCGTCGCTTGTCGCTGCCACATACGCGAGCAGACTGGCTGCTGTTGGCCGTCACCGGCCTCTTATCTTTTAGTGTTAACTACGGAGCGGTTTTCTGGGGTGAGCAATATATTTCTTCAGGTTTGGCCGCTTTGCTGCAAGCCACGATTCCAGTGTTCGGACTGGTCATCGCTCACGTCTACCTGCCCGGCGAACAGATGACCCCGGCGAAGATATTTGGAGTGGTAATGGGCGTCGCTGGGGTTGGGGTGATTTTCTCCAATCAGTTGAGCGTTGCCGGACCAAAAGCGTTGGCGGGTTCTGCCGCTCTCGTTGTTGGCTCCGCGTGCGCGGCGTATGCCAACGTGCTGGTCAAGGCGCGTGGGGCGAAGCTTAATCCGGCGATCCTTGCGGGTGGCCAAATGGTTTTTGGTCTGGTTCCCCTGTTGCTTGTCGGCATCTCGATAGAAGGAAATCCGTTTCATTATCGTTGGACCGGAATGGCGGTCATCTCATTGTTCTATCTGGCGATCGTGGGGTCCGTGATAGCGTTCCTGCTTTACTACTGGCTGGTGCAACACATGGACGTTACCAACACCATGTTGATTGCGCTCGTGACGCCCGTAGTCGCAGTTATTTTGGGAATGCTCGTCTTAAATGAAGAACTGGATTGGCGCACCGTGGCGGGCGGCGCGATGATCATGTCAGGGATTGGATTGATTGTGCTGCGGCGGGGAAAGAAGCCAGAAACGCTACCGACGGGCTGACAGTCCAGGGCTCCCGAAGATCAAACACAATCCACGAAACCACACGAACCCCACGAAATGAAGCGCCTTAATTCGAGTTACTTCGTGTTATTTCGTGGATTGCCTGAATGTTTCTTTTTGCTTTCAAGCCAATCGAGACGGGCAGTTTGCGCTCGCAGAAAAGCCTCGATAGCATCCTTTACTAAATCGACCTCATTCGCCGGGTAGCATTCCGGCAGTTGTCGTAACTGCTCGATCTGATCGGGCATTAGCCAGTAGCCGCCTATTTCAAAACCAAAAAGATTCGGGATGGCCAGCTCCAAAGCAGTGCGGTGGACGGCCCGCAGATACTTTGCCGAATCGGGCGGGACATGGACCACGCAGTCAGACAAGGCAAAGGCGCAAAACCTTACGTCCGCCAAGTTGTCCTGAAGATCGGTGGCTTCGGTTCCAGATATTTCTTCCCTGAGGGACATGGCACGTCTCGTTTCACGCTGTGCCGGATTTTCAAACTTGCGCGGGAGCGGAGTAGTTGCGGATCAGTCCGCGGACGACACCTTGTAGCTGAATTCTGCCCGGGGTCTTGATGAAGATGGCTTTGAACTGCGGGTTGGCCGGCTCGAGGCGAATGAAGTCCGGTTCGCGATAGAATTTTTTCACCGTCGCATAGTTGCCGTCGATCAGTGCGACTACGACCTGCCCGTTTTCCGCCGTCTCCTGAGACGAAACGATGATGATGTCGTTGTCCTGAATGTTTTCTTCAATCATTGAATCGCCGCGCACACGGAGCGCAAACATGCGGCCGCGACCGATCATGCTCTTCGGCACCGCGACAGTTTCGTGGGCGAGGATGGCTTCGATCGGTTGACCAGCGGCGACTAACCCCAGCAGCGGAACTTCAAATTCCTCGCTGGAGTTTTCCGGGTTGACTGGTGGGATGATCTCAATGCCGCGGCTGACATTGGGAATGCGCTTGATGAGCCCCTCGCGTTCGAGCACAGACAGGATGCTGTGGACGCTGGCCGAAGACGTCATCTGAAATTGCCTTCCAATCTCGGCAATTGTGGGCGGCTGTTTGTGGCTTTCGTTGTAGCGGCAGATGTATTCGTAAATCTGCCTTTGCCGCGCTGTAACAGGCATCTTTGATACTCCCTCCAAAAGTGTTGCCTCGCGCCCTGGCGCTATGCTATTTTCGGCTGTGAGCGAAAATCATGCGAATACTACCGAAGACAGGGAACGAGGTCAAGCGAAAGTTGTAACGCAAACTGTTAGTTTGCGTTGACGGAGGTAACCCTCAAGTTGGGGAGTGAACGCACTTCACGCAAACTAACAGTTTGCGTTACATCGGCTATAGATCATGAGAGCTGCACTTTCAAAAGCTGAAATTGAAACTGAAGTTTCCTCACGCTTCGGTGACGCCTTCAAACTACATGAAAAAGCCCCGGCCGAATTGCTTTCCTCGGGGATTCCTCAGATCGACTCTTTCACGGGCAGAGGAATGCCGCGCGGTGCGATCACGGAAATCTTCGGCGCAGCATCTTCGGGTCGGACCAGCTTCATGCTTTCTGCCCTGGCCCATGCCACCGCGCACGAAGAAGTGTGCGCTCTGGTCGACACCAGCAATGCCTTTGATCCCGGTTCCGCCACGAACGCGGAAATAAATTTGGAGCGGCTGCTCTGGATACGCTGCACCAACAATCTCGAGCATGCCTTCAAGGCCACTGATTTGTTGTTGCAGGGCGGTGGCTTTGGACTGGTAATACTTGACCTCGGCGACTTGCCGGCAAAAGATGCCAGACGAATAATCTCATCATGGTGGTACCGCTTTCGCCGCACTCTGGAATCCACGTCAACTGTGCTGGTTGTGATCGCGGAAGAGAGTTGCGCGAAATCCTGCGCCGCACTGGCGTTGGAAATGAAACAACAAGCCGGTCGCTGGTCAGCAGATTCCGAAGCTTTGAAAGTTTCTGAGTCGATTACTAACACCGGGCTGCCCGCTTGGGGGTCTCGGAGATCTTCCGAAAGAGATACTCGAATATATTCTTTCGGACGGCCCGCTAATCCACGAATGAACTTGTCCCCACTGCCTCAGGCAAATCTTTTGCGAGGTCTGCATTTTCGGGTTGAATGCCAGCGTCCGCTCCATCTCACCAGGAGAAACGAAGATGTCCTCGTCAAAGCAGCCCGGTAGTTTAGTGGCACGGGCGTCCCGCCCGTGAACACGCGCAAGATGCGCGTGCCACAAAACCCGCTTGACAGTATTCGCTGGTTTTCGCTAATCTTCGGTCACGCCGTTATTTTAGTCCCCAACCTCGGAAAAGTGATGTTTGCGAGTATTTATTGCCAGCAGCCCCAGGCAGAACTGTCTGTCACCCCAGCGGCGGGGCCCACCTCCCGCTCTCTCCAAGAGTTTGCCTATGGCTTCTCGCCGTTGGTTGAAGAGGTAAGTCCCGATACCGTGGTGCTGGATGTGGAGGGGTGCACTTTGCGTTTTGGCTCTCACTACGAACTCGCTAATCAAATTGCTAAACAAGCGAAATTCAAAGAACCCGGTGGGCTGGGGTGTAAGGTCAATGTTGCACTCGCAGCAAACCCGGATGCGGCGATCCACGCGGCGAAATTTTGCCGTGGCCTCACTTTCACCGCGCCCGGAGAGGAACTCACCTGCCTCGGCGCGCTGCCGTTGAAAGATTTGCAATGCTCTCTCGTCGGGATTGAGGAAAAGCGAGCGGCGGAAATTCTGGAGACGCTGCGGCTTTGGGGCGTGCGCACTTTCAAAGAGTTTGCGGAGTTGCCCATCGCCGGCGTTTCCCAGCGTCTGGGCCAGGAGGGCGTGAAACTGCAAACACTGGCGAGCGGAAAAACTATTCGTCACTTAAAACTCCCGCAGCCCACGCCAGTTTTCGAAAACTCAATCGAGCTGGATTACCCCATCGCTGAGCTGGAACCGCTGTCGTTTATACTGGCGCGACTCCTCAATCAAATCTGTGCGAGCCTCAATGCTTATGCCCTCGCCACTAACGTCATTCAGGTGAAGATGAAACTGGAACAGGGCGCTTCACATGAACTCAGCCTCAATCTGCCTTACCCGATGCGCGATCACAAAGTGTTTCTCAAACTTTTATTGCTCGATACGGAAATGCATCCACCACCGTCGGCAGTGGTGGGCGTGGCCATAAATTGTGAACCCGTAAAGCCGCGCTTGTTGCAGACGGGATTATTTATTCCGCTTGCTCCTGAGCCTGAGAAGTTGGAACTCATGCTGGCGCGGCTCGCCAAGCTAGTGGGACCAGAAAATATCGGCTCGCCTGAGTTGCTCGATACGCATCGCCCGGACGCGTTTCGGGTGAATAGGTTTGTCATTGAGCAAAGTAAAAAAAAGAAACGAAGAGCAGGCAGGATGCCTGCGCTCCCAGCGGTCAGCACTCAGCACTCAGCGCTTGGCACTCAGCACTCGGTGTTGGGCTTTCGTATGTTTCGGCCGCCGTTGCGGGCCATCGTGCAGGCGGAGAAAGGATGTCCGCGGGAGATCAGCGCCTGGGACAAAAATAGAAGCGTGTATGGGAAAGTTGTTTGCGTCGCTGGGCCATGGCGGACCTCGGGCGACTGGTGGCGCCCGGATTTTTGGGCGCGAGATGAATGGGATGTGGGAGTTGAATCCACTTCCAAAGTTGGCTTATCCCAACAATTTCTTTATCGCATCTATCGCGAACTGAGAAAGGGTGACTGGTTTGTCGAAGGAGTTTACGACTGAGTTACATCGAACTACATGCGCGGTCGGCATTTAGTTTTCTCGAAGGCGCTTCGGTGCCGGAAGAGTTAATAGCCGCTGCGCGTGAATTTGAAATGCCGGCGATGGCTTTGCTCGATCGCGACGGTGTGTATGGGAGTCCGCGTTTTCATCTGGTGGGGAAGAAGCATGGAATCAAGGCGCATATCGGAGCGGAAATAACAGTCCAAAGTCCAAAGTCCAAAGTCCAAAGTCAAAAACAAACGTTTTCAATCCCGCTTCTGGTTCAAAACCGCACCGGCTACCAAAATCTCTGTCGCTTGATCACGCTGATGAAATTGCGTGTGCCGAAACATGCGAAGCCGGGTGAGTGTGCGGTGACGCCGGACGAGTTGGCGGAATATGCGGAAGGATTGATTTGCTTGACGGGTGATTACGATGGGCCTCTGGCGAAAGCATTGCACCGCAGAGACGCTGAGAGCGCAGAGGATGCGCAGAGAAGAGCAGAGTGGTTGGTTGACGTATTCGGGAAGGGAAATGTCTATGCTGAATTGCAGCGCCATCTCAATCGTGATGAGGAAGCGCGCAATCAAGCCGTGGTTGAAATCGCACGGCGTTTAGAGTTGCCGTTGTTGGCGACCAACGGCGTGAGCCATGCGAGCCGCGTGCAACGCGAAGTTGCCGACGTGTTTACCTGCATTCGAAACCATGTTCGACTGGAAGCTGCTGGGCGCTTATTGGCGACCAATTCAGAACGCTATCTCAAAGCGCCGAAAATTATGGCGCGAATCTTTGCGGACTTGCCGGAAGCGCTTGCCAACACCGTGGAGCTTTCGTCGCGTCTCGAGTTCACCCTCGCAGATCTAGGTTACGAGTTTCCCAAATACGCAGTGCCTGATGGAGAGACGATGACATCGTTTCTGCGGCAGCGCACCGCGGAGGGCGCGCGTCTTCGTTATCCCAGCACTCAGGGAAAACCAACTTATGACCGCGCCTGGAAACAAATAGAGCGCGAGCTCCGGCTCATCGAGAAGTTGAAACTGGAAGGCTATTTTCTGATCGTTTGGGACATCGTGCAGTTTTGCCGGCGACAGGGAATTCTGATCCAGGGGCGCGGCTCGGCGGCCAACAGCGCGGTCTGTTACAGCCTGGGGATCACGGCCGTCGATCCGGTAGGGATGGAATTGTTGTTTGAACGTTTTCTTTCCGAAGAGCGCGGCGAGTGGCCAGACATCGATCTTGATTTGCCCAGCGGCGACCAGCGCGAGCGTGCGATTCAATACGTCTACGAGCGCTATGGAAAACTTGGCGCGGCGATGACCGCCAACGTCATCACCTATCGTGGCAAATCGGCGGCGCGCGAAGTTGGGAAAGCCCTTGGTTTTGATGACGACACGCTCGGGAAACTTTCTGGTTTGGTCCACACCTGGGAATGGAAAGATCCGAAGGACACAACGGAGCGTCAGTTTCGCGACGCAGGATTGGACATAAAAAATTCACGCATTAGAAAATTTTTCGAGCTTTACCAGCGCGTACAGGACTTGCCGCGGCATCTGGGCCAGCATTCGGGCGGGATGGTTATTTGCCAGGGCCAACTCAGTTCCGTGGTGCCGCTCGAGCCCGCGGCAATGCCCGGCCGGGTGGTGGTGCAGTGGGACAAAGAGGATTGTGCCGATCTGGGATTGATAAAGGTCGATCTGTTGGGGCTGGGAATGATGGCGGTGCTGGAGGATTCGATTCAACTGATTCGTGATTCTTACAAAGAAGAAGTGGACCTGGCCCACCTACCGCAGGATGACGCGAAAGTTTATGCGGCTTTGCAGAAGGCCGACACGATTGG
>JANMVC010000570.1:0-1836 GCA_031392315.1 Pyrinomonadaceae bacterium
CCTCGTTAGCTATTCTTGCTAATAATTCTCGCGACGAGTTTTGCAAGAGGCTCTAAAGCTTGTACTCTAAACTTCTTGATCTCTGCCCGCTGGTTAAAATGGGATGTCATCATCAGGCGCGTCGGGCTGTTGTGGCTCCGCACTCCCGCCGCCGCCAGTAGCGGTTGCAGCCCTTTCCATCGGGGCGTCGCCTTCGCCTCTGGCGCCACCAAGAAAGTGCATCTCCGAGGCCTGGATCTCGAGTGTGTGTCGCGGCTTGCCGTCGCGGTCCGTCCACTCTTCCACGCGCAGCCGGCCCTCGATATAAACCTGCTTGCCTTTCGTCAGATACTGCGCCGCCGTTTCGGCCAGGCGGTTCCACAGCGTCACCTTAAACCACGTGGTCTGGTCCTGCATCTCACCGTTCTTGTCTTTGCGGCGCTCATTTGTCGCCATGCTAAAACTGCAAACCGGCGTGCCCTGCGGCGTGTAGCGCAGTTCCGGATCGCGGCCCAGATTTCCGACCAGAATTACTTTGTTGAATGACATGAGGGAACCTCTCTCGATGTATTTGGGAATGGAAACTCGACGGCAATCCTACGCGTCGCATAAGTGGCGGTCAAGCTGCGTGATTTGTAGCGTAACAGCATCTCGAAGCAAAAATCATGGTATCGCGTTTTGCGAATGCTTTCTGTTAGACTACCGGCGAATCGATAGTGTTTTGTGTAACGCAAACTGTTAGTTTGCGTATCTGGAGCTTTTCATAACTCGAATAGACAGAGACGAGATTACGCAAACTGACAGTTTGCGTTACGGTAAATGAAATCGACGGTTTACATCGAGACCTTTGGCTGCCAGATGAACGTGGCCGACACGGAGCGGGCGGCCACGGGTTTGCGAAAAGCAGGCTATGAGATGTCCGCGTCCGCCGAGACGGCCGACGTAGTTTTGCTAAACACCTGTTCCGTACGCGAGCGCGCGGAGCGAAAGATATTCAGGCGGATTGGCGAGGTTCGTAAGCTGGCGAGCGCCACGCGCAAGAAGCCAGTGATTGGAGTAATGGGTTGCGTGGCGCAGCTCGAAGGTGCCTCGATCTTCAAAAATTCTCCGGCGGTTGATTTAGTAATCGGGACGCGCGCTACAGATCGCATTCCCTCGTTACTCGAACGCGTGCATGACGGCGAAAAGTCTGTCGTCGATTTGGATGAGCGACAGGAAGGCGAGTTTTGGGATATTTCGCCGGCGGAGCGGCGCTCACCTTACGTAGCATTTGTTCCGATCATTGAAGGCTGTAATAAGTTTTGTTCGTTCTGCATTGTTCCGTATTCACGCGGCCGGGAGAAGAGCCGGAGCGCACAGGAAATTGTCGCGGAGGTGCGCAGGCTTCAGTCGCTGGGCTACAAGGAAATTCATCTGATTGGGCAAAACGTAAACAGCTATCGGCCCAGGTCGCCGGCCGGTCTGGAAGCTTATGAGGGAGCGACGCCCTTTTCGCGTTTGCTGCGCGCGGTCGCCGATACGGGTGCGGAACGAATCAAATTCATGACTTCGTTTCCCAGGGACTTTCATCCTGATATAGTGTCCGCGCTCGAAGAGTTTCCGAACTTGTGCGATTGGGTCCACTTGCCGGTGCAGTCTGGCAGCGATCGGATTCTGAGGGCGATGCGTCGTGGCCATAACTCCGACGACTATCTGCGGCGAGTGGATGCAATTAAGAAATCCAAGCGCCGACTGTCGTTGACGAGCGATATGATTGTGGGTTTTCCCGGTGAATCGGAAGAAGATTTTGAGGCGACGATGCGACTGGTGCGAGCCTGTGAATACGATGGGCTGTTCATTTTCAAATACTCGAAGCGC
>JANMVC010000234.1:0-7781 GCA_031392315.1 Pyrinomonadaceae bacterium
TGTGATGGCCGCTGATGAAGGCACGCAAACTGTTCGCGTTGATTCTCAGCGCCGCATGCAGGGAGTGGTCGAAACATATTTCTCCGGCAGCTCTTATGGGCCGAATTATTCCGGACTTAACTTTGCCGTTTCCATTCCCGCTCGGCCTGGCGTCGAAATTGTTCTCGCTGGCCAAACGAGTCCCAACGCTAATGCTCCCGAACGATTCGAAGCGAGCACTCAACTCCGCGCCGGCCAAAAGCATCGCCTGGGAATGAAACTGGGCGCCGTCCGGTTCGGCGCACCCATCTGGATCACGCAAAGAAAAAACGACGCGGATCGAACCGGCCAGTTTTCTCTTCGGGCGATTGATGAATGGATTGTGCGCGACGGAATCGTGGTGGTCTTTGGCGTCGACTACTCGCGTTTCATTGGCGCCGGCGGAGCCCACTCTGTCAGCCCGCGGTTTGGAATCCAGTTTGACGCCAACGCTCGCACGCGCTTGAAAGCCGCTTACGCACCCGGTGGTGCAGAAGACACCACGCAAAGCATCGCGGCCTTCGAAAGCAGCCAGGTAGTTTTCACCGAAGCCTCCCGGAGTCCGATTGCTTATGTGGACGGCCAGGCGGTAATGGAACGAAGCCATCGACTCGAGTTTGGGATCGAAAGAGTGATCGATGATAAGTCGAGCGTGGAAGGCGCCGCCTTTTTTGATACCACTGTCGGCCGCGGTGTCGCACTACTGAGCACGCCGATGACTGCCTTCTCGGGCACCACCGGCGATGCCTTGATCAGCGTCGCCAATCAGCAGGGTGCTTACAGAGGAATGCGTCTGGTTTACACCCGGCGCTTGAGTCGAGTCTGGACAGCGTCGGCTGGGTATGCTTTTGGACGCGGTCAACGCCTGGGAGACCTTTCTGCCGGCCCGGCGGAAATGTTTGAGAGCGGATTCTTTCAGACAGCAGCGTTCCAATTGGGCGCCGGTTTTAACACCGGCACCAACATTCGGACGGTGTTGCGCTTCTCGCCAAATGCCACCGTGTTTGCCATCGATCCCTTTGCCGGCCGTCTCGCCGTTTATGATCCATCGTTAAGCATTCAGGTCACTCAGGACCTCCCGAGCTTTGGTTTGCCATTGCGCGCTGAAGCTGTAATCGATGCCCGCAACCTGCTCGACTTCCAGGCAAACATCGACAACGGCGAGATACTTACGCAACTTGGCACGGGTCGTCGTTCTGTTCGCGGCGGGATTTCTCTCAAGTTTTAGTGGGGACGACCAGCGGACCGCAGCGGCGCTGATATGACAAGGTAGTCCCAACGCCCGGTCAGCCACCTTTGCCCTTATCTAACAGGCCTCCAAAATCTCGGAAAAGTCCAAAAACATGGATTGTGGACGCGTGGCACTGTTTGTTCGCTGAGGATTTAGTTAACCCAAGGGTGCAGAACAGATAAGACCTCTTCATGATGGAAACCCAGCAGCGTTGGCGGTTGAGCATGAGGGCGAGTTGGATGGCGACTATTTGAAGCAGCCGCGAAGTCGCGTCTCAAGTGGCATCAGGAAAGCAGGTTGGGAACAAACCTTGCGTTTTCACAGCGGGATCAGGAGTTCGGATCAATTTTGCAGTAGAAGGCTTCAGTGAAAAGATCGGTTTTTACAACGGGAACCTGGTTAGTGCTGGCTGGCGCGGCTTTGCTCGTGACCGCCGGCATACTTAACTTCGCCCAGCGGCTCAGGCATGAAACACCGGCTTGGGACGGCGTGGCTTGGGAAGACACCCGCCAGGGTATCCTCGCTGACACGGTTGCACCCGGCTCCTCCGGCGCTCGCGGACAAATCCTCCCGGGCGATCGCCTGGTGGCGATCAGTTTGGACAACCGGAGATACGAGGAAGTTGATCGGGCCAGCAAGGTCCAGGTCTATTTGGACCAGGCTCGAGTGGGCGGCAACATTCACTATTTGATCGAGCGACCGTCCTATCCTGAGGAGAGCCGTTTTTACTATTCCGATCTCGACGGGTTGGACTCGATCCAGAAGTGGACGCCGAGCGACCTCTACGTCAATCTGATCGGTCTCGTTTATCTCTTCGTCGGCTTCTTTGTTCTGTTCAAACAAGGGGGACGCGCGCCCTTCGCGTTGCACTTCGCGTCGCTTTGTCTCGCCGCCTTTGTCTTCCATGCCTACAATCCGGTGGGCACCTACAGAGATCTTGATCTGGCGATCGCATTCTTGAGAAATGCGGCCTTCATTCTTTTCCCGCCGCTCTTCCTGCATTTTTGCCTGGTTTACCCGCAGCGCCAGCAGCTTTTTGAAGAGAAGCGTTCGCGCGCGACGCTCCTCTACGTGCCGGCCATCGTTCTTCTGCTGCTTGCCTGCGTGGTGTTCCTTCGCGGTGTGCTGACCCCGGCGATCCCCGGGCTCCAACATGTGCCCACCGTTTCAGATAATTTCATCGGACTCTTTTACAAAATCAGTTTTGCGCACTTTATCGTTGGGCTTATTGCCAGCGTCTTCTTTCTGGTACGCACCTGGAACAAGGCTCGGAGTGCTGTGATTCGCCAGCAGATGAAGTGGGTCATCTGGGGTTCAATTCTGGCCGTCGCTCCCTTTGCATTGCTTTACTCCGTCGGATTTTTGCTGGGCGCGGAAGCCGATCCCTGGCTCACGAATGTCGCCGTCCTGCCTTTGATTTTGATCCCGCTGGCGTTTGGTTATTCAGTAGTTCGCTACCGGTTGATGGACGTCGAGCTGGTGGTGCGCCGCGTCTTCGTTTACGTGCTGACCACTTTGGCAATCGCCCTGATGGTCGGCTCGGTAGTTTACTTCGCCGGCCTTTACGCCCTCGGCGGCGATCATCCAGGCACTACGTCAGGAGAGATAACGCTCAGCGTCGTGATTGCTATCGTCGCGATGGCTGCCATCGTCATGATTGCGGCGCCGGTGAAGACGTTTCTTCAGGAACGCATCGATCGGATGTTTTATGGCGAGCGCTACGACATGCGCCACAGCCTGCTTGATTTCGGTCGGACGCTTTCGGCCACCACTGCGCTTGATCCTTTGCTTGATTCGCTCGTCAGCCGTCTGCAACAGGTGATGAATGTCGGTCGCGTCGCGATCTTTATCGAGGACAAGAATTCCGAAGCCGGCTACCGCGTCGCGCGTTCGGCCGGGTTGTCTGGTGAGATGGTGGTGCCGCCCGACTTTCGCGACATGATTCGCATTCGTTCGGCAGAAAGCGGAGTAGTCCGCACCGATGATCTCGATCTGGTGCCGGAGACGAGTGGCTTCGTCCGGCGCGCGCTTCATTATTATGTGCCCTGCGTGGTGCGTGGTCGGATGGTGGCAGTCATTGGACTGGGCCGGTCGGCCGATGGCGCCCTGCTTTCTTCCGAAGACGTCGAGATTCTTTTGACCGTCTCCGGGTATGTCGCAGTCGCCATCGAAAACAGTTTGCTCTATCAGGAGCAACAGGAGCGTGCCGGAGAACTGAAGCTGCTCAAGGAATTTAACGAGTCGATCATCGAGTCGATCAACGTCGGATTGCTGGCGGTGGACCTCGATGGCCGGGTTACCCGCATGAATTCTGCGCTTGAGGAGATTCTCGACCTAAGCCGCGCTGAGGCGGTGGGCAAGCTGGTTGAAGACCTATTCTCTGAAGATTTCACCGACACGCTGCGCCAGGTGCTCGGCAACGATCGCTGGCAGCTCCGCGAGATTCGCAACATCTACAAGATTCACACCGCCACGCGCGCCGGCCGCGCACTCGTGCTCAACATCGCCATCGCCCCTTTGCAGGATTCACTAGAGCAAACTGGCGCGCTCGTGGTCCTCGAAGACGTGACCTCGCGCATTCGCCTTGAGGAACAACTGCAACAGCGCGAGAAACTTTCCTCGATAGGTTTGCTGGCCGCCGGAGTGGCCCATGAAGTGAACACGCCGCTCACGGGCGTTTCCTCATACACGCAAATGCTGCTCGGCATGTTGGCCGAAACCGATCCGAAGCACGCGCTGTTGCTCAAAGTGCGGCGACAGGCCGAACGGGCCACGAATATCGTAAACAATCTGCTGAACTTTTCCCGCACCGGCGGCGCCACCGAGTTTACGGAAGTGGACATCAGCCGCGTGCTCGACGACACCTTGCAGTTGCTCGAACCGCAATTGCGCGGAAACCAGATACAGATCATTCGCGCCTACGATCCTGAGTCTCCCAGAGTTTTTGGAAACAGCGGCCAACTGCAACAAGTGTTTACCAACCTGCTGATAAACGCGCGTGACGCTACGCCCGATGGTGGCTCTATCAGAATCAGTACAGTTTCCACCGAGGACCATTCGCTGACGGTCGAGATTGCTGATAGTGGCACTGGGATCGCTCCCGAAAACGTCGCCAAGATTTATGATCCGTTCTACACGACCAAAGGCGTCGGCGAAGGAACCGGGCTTGGGCTGGCGGTGTCCTACGGAATTGTGCAGGAGCATTCCGGCCACATCAGCGTCGAAAGCACTCCCGGACGCGGCACCACTTTTCGCATCACTCTGCCGACCGCTCATGCGCGCATGCGTTTGCAGGCCGTGGGTGAGTAGTTCCCAGCACAAAGCCTCGCATGCGAATCTCAGCGCCTGAAGAAGGTCCGAAACGATCCACGAAAACACACGAAGCAACACTAAGTGTCCATAGTTCGTGTGCTTTCGAATGCTTTCGTGGACTGTTTTGTTCTTTGCTTATCGCTGCGGCTTTTTTTTTGCCCTGATCTCACCTACACTAACTTTCCCCAAAAAATCGAGGACGATCACTATTGGCATTAAAGACGGAACGACGCGTGGCTAAAAAAGGCTCAGTATTAATCGTTGACGACGAAGAGATCATGCGTGAGGTCCTGGAGACGCTGCTCACTTCCGAAGGATATCGTGTCGACCTGGCCAAGACTGGCGAAGAAGGCCTCGAGGCCTACGGCCGTCGCGCTTACGACACTGTCCTGCTCGACGTTTCCATGCCGGGCATTGGCGGGCTGCGCGCACTCGAAGAGTTTCTGAAGATGGACTCCGAAGCCGCCGTGGTAATGATTACGGCTTACGCGACTTTCGATACCGCTATCGCTGCCTGGGAGCGCGGCGCCTACGGTTGCATCAGAAAGCCTTTCCAAAACGAACAAATCACGGCCACCGTGGCTGCTGGAATTAAGCGGCGGCGCAAGGAAGAAGAGCGCCGCACTCTCCGGCGCGCCATGAGTCGCGCCGTGGATCGCGGCGGAATCATCGGCCGGTCCGATGTGATGCAGGAAGTTTTTCGTCTGGTCGAACAAGTTGCGCCCGCACGTTCGACAGTCTTAATCACGGGCGAAAGCGGCACCGGCAAGGAACTAATCGCCCAGGCGATTCACGAGGCCAGCACGCGCGCCGGCAAAGCTTTTGTTACCGTCAACACTTCGAATATTCCTTCGGAACTTCTGGAGTCGGAACTCTTCGGCCATACCCGCGGCGCATTTACCGGCGCCGTCGCCGCCAAAAAAGGACTGTTTGAAGTAGCCGACAATGGCTCGATCTTCCTCGATGAAATCGGCGACATCCCACCCGAAACGCAGGTGCGTCTGCTGCGCGTAATCCAGGAACGGGAGTTTACTCCGCTCGGCGATACCACTCCGCGACGCGTGGACGTACGCATCATCGCCGCGACTAATATTGAGTTGAAGGAAGCGGTGAAGCAGGGAACATTCCGCGAAGATCTTTATTACCGCCTGGCAGTAGTGCCCATTGAGCTGCCGCCGCTGCGCGACCGGCGCGAGGATATCCTGCCGTTGGCCCAGCACTTCATCGAGAAATACAACGAAGAGAATGGCCGTAAAGTGTCGGAGCACATAGCCCCCGACGTGCTGGCGCTGTTGGAAGCTTATTCATGGCCCGGCAACGTGCGTGAACTCGAAAACACGATTGAGCGGGCGGTGGTGATTGCGCCCGGCGACGAAGTTTCGCGCCAGTGTTTGCGCGCGGAGATTGCCGATCCGCAATCGGTGGCCAGCAATTCCGAAGAGGGGGCGAGCGTGGGCGCGGTGGCTGATTTGGGCCGCGGCATAAACTTCTACGACCAGGTGCGCCGGTTTGAGATCGATCTGATCAGGCGCGCGCTGGAACAGACCAGCGGCCATCAATCTCGCGCGGCGCGGCTGCTCGGGATGAACGCCACCACGCTCAATTCCAAGATCAAAACCTACAACATCAACCTGCGCCCATAAGTTGACGAGCCCTTTTGCGGCTGGACCTTTTCCTAAGACATGGCCGAAGCGGCGGAACAAATTGGCAGTCGGACCTTGCCACTTGGTGAAACACATGCCCGACTCGGCGCCACCATGATCGAGCGAGACACTTGTTTTGTGCCCGCATCCTATGGCGACGCGTTACTCGAATACGCTGCGGTGCGTGAAGGCGGCGCCGGCCTTATCGACCTCTCGCCGCGTGGCCGAATCCTGGTCAGCGGAACCGAAGCCATTCAGTTTCTCAACGGGCTGATAACGAATGACATGAAGACGCTCGCAATCGGCGGTTGGATGCCGGCGGCGTTTCCGAATGTGCAGGGGCGCTTGCTTGCGAGCGTGCGTGTCATTCGACTAAACGATGAAGGGACAGACAACCATGTCTGTCCTACTTTTCTGATTGATACTGAAGCGGCCACGCATCAGAGCGTGTTGAAAACCATCGAGCGGTTTACGCTCGCCGGTGACTTTCGCGTCAATGATGTAACCAATCAAACCGTGCTCATTTCACTGCAAGGCCACCAAGCGTCCGGCATTATTCGCGGCGTGCTCGGTGAGGCGATTAGCGAATTAGACAGCCACGCCGCATGTCAGTGGCCCACGAGCCATCCGCTGGGAGCGCAGGCATCCTGCCTGCTCGTCGATGGGAGCGCGGAGCATCCGGTGCCAGAAGGTGACTCGCGAGATCGTGGCGCGTCGGAGATCGTCTTTCAGACCGTAGTCCGCGCTTCGCATACCGGCGAGGACGGTTTTGATCTAATCGTCGACGCGAATCATGCCGCGGAGTTGTGGAGTGCTTTGCAAGCTGCGGGTGCGCGACCGGTTGGCTACGTTGCGCTTGAGATACTGCGCATCGAAGCTGGCCAGCCGCGTTACGGCGTGGACATGGATGAAACAAACGTGGTGACTGAAGCTCTGGACGATGCGGTTAGTTACACGAAAGGCTGCTACATCGGGCAGGAGATTATTGCGCGCATCAAGTATCGCGGGCATGTGGCCAAGAAGCTTTCGGGAATTTTGTTTCCGCAAGCGGCGCAGGTTGCGGCGGGCTCGGTTGTGAAATCGGCGGATGCCAAAGAGATTGGACGGGTCACTTCCACCACCTATTCCCCACACCTCGGCCGCACCGTGGCTTTGTGCTACCTGAAATACGATTACCTGGCTCCGGACACGAGCGTTGTAGTCATGTCAGGCAATCAAGAACTTTCGGGCCAGGTGACGGAGCTTCCGTTTGTGAAAAGCATGGCAGAAGCCCGACCGTGAGGGAGGGCGCAGTGGCGTTTGTTACGCCCCTAGTAGTAATCGCGACCCTAACCGATAAGCAGAATTATGGCTGACGAAACTGATAACCCAGCACCCGCGGATCTCGATTACGAACAGGCCCGCCTTGCCTATTCAATCATCGAGTCGCTGCTGGAGCACACCAAAGTTATCAGCGATCTCGTCGCCGTGATGGCCCAGACGCTTGATGAAGACACCACCAAGGCGCTCACCCAAACTCCCGTTTGGACTGCCTACCTCGATAGCCGTCGCCGCATGGAAAGCACTCGCAAAGATGT
>JANMVC010000361.1:0-9691 GCA_031392315.1 Pyrinomonadaceae bacterium
GGCGGCAAGGTTGCGGTGCTGGAGTTTTCCAAACCCACGTACGCGATTTTTAGAGGACTTTTCCGAGTCTATTTTACGAAGTTGCTCCCGCTCGTTGGTGGTTTGATAAGTGGTTCAAGAGGCGCTTACGAGTATTTGCCGGACTCGGTTGCGCGCTTCCCGGACCAGAAGGAATTGGCAGCATTGATGACGGCGGCGGGCTTTGAGGACGTGAATTATAGGAATTTAACTGGCGGGATTGCGGCGCTGCACGTTGGCCGCCGACCACGCTGAAACAGGATTGGTTGCTGTCGACTCGTCGCCGGCAACCATAAAGAGCGTAGCCCGGAGGATGGGCCTTCAGGAGCGCGCGGTTGTCGGGGCCACGCACTCATTTTGGTTTTCCTCGCGGGCTACGTTCTTGTCTGGACGACTGAGACGATCCACTAAACCCCGCGAAGTAACACGAAGCAATATCTCGATTTCGTGTTACTTCGTGTGACTTAGTGGATCGTCTTGATTTTTTGGCCAGGTCGTGCGCAGCTAGAAAAGGGACGCCGACGCTATGTTACTATCCCCACGAATTTCATCTCCGTTAATTCGTTAGGATTTCATCTGGTGCGCTCAGTTTTCAAGCATAAAGCTCTTGCCACGCTTCGTCGCTTTGCGATCTTCCTGCTGGTCGTTTGGACAGTGGTTTCGCTCGTCACTCTGCTGATCGAACTCGTGCCCGGCGACCCGGCGGTTTCAGTCCTCGGCGAACAAGCGACGCCCGAACAGTTTGAGCAGTTTCGTCAGAAACATGGTCTCGATCGCCCGCCATTTTTCTTTTCTTTCCCGCGCGACGCTCAGGAGACGCGCCACTTTCAGTGGCACGGAACGGATAACCGCTACACGGATTACTGGGTCGCGCTGCTCCAGGGCGACATGGGCACGTCGTTTCGCACGGATTGTCCGGTAGGCAAAGCTATCTTCCAGAACTGTTCCACTCCTGCCGACGCGCCGCTGTCGCAAAAACTGGACGCATTCGTAAACTCACGATTTGGTTCCACAGTTCAACTCGCTGTCTCGTCGCTGATCATCGCCGTGCTGATCGCGATCCCTCTCGGCGTGTTTGCCGGAAAGAACAAGGGCACCTGGATGGACAACGTCGCATCGGCCGTTGCACTGCTGGGGATCAGTTTGCCGAGCTTCGTTATCGGCCCGCTGCTGGTTTACGTGTTCGCTGTAAAACTTAACTTACTGCCGCCATCGGGCGGCTTTGACATGACTTATTTGATCTTGCCGGCAGTAACTTTAGGCGCGGCATTATCGGCTATCCTCACTCGCATGGTGCGCTCGTCGGTGATTGAAGAACTGGGCGAAGACTACGTGCGAACGGCGCGCGCGAAAGGTCTCAGCGAGACGAAAGTGGTTTACAAGCACGTGCTGAAAAACGGACTGATCCCGGTAGTCACGATCTTAGGATTACAGCTCGGCGTCCTACTGGCTGGCGCCATCATTACCGAGAAGATTTTCGGCTGGCCCGGACTGGGACTGCTTTTAGTCGACGACGGTATTGGCAAGCGAGACTATCGCGTGGTGCAGGGATGCGTGCTGGTGATTAGCATTACCTACATCGTCGCAAACATGCTAACGGATATGGTTTATCGCTGGCTGGATCCTCGCATTCGAATACAGTGACGTGTGACAAGTGACAAGTGACGAACCAAAAGCGCGAGGTTACAAGGATTTGATCGTCTGGCAGAAGGCGATGAAATTGGTTAGAGATATCTACTTACTGACACGTAGTTTTCCGAGCGATGAGAGATTTGGTTTGGTTTCGCAGATGCGCAGAGCAGCAGTGTCAATACCTTCAAATATTGCCGAGGGCCAAGCACGTCACACGACAGGGGAGTTCATCCAGTTTATTTCGCACGCAGAGGGTTCTGTCGCCGAAGTCGATACGCAATTGCTGATAGCTGTAGATCTGGGCTACTGCGATGAAGAAGCCTCGAAGTCGAGTTTTGATCTGCTTTTGGAGCTGAGGAAGATGCTCAATGGCCTACGTCGAAAATTACAGGGACGCTGAACCGTACCCGTCACTCGTCACTTGTCACTTGTCACTGACATGAATCGTCTCACATACATCGGCCTTGTGATCGTCGCAATCCTCGTAATTGTCGCGATCTTCGCGCCGTGGATTGCTACTCACGACGTCGGTGCCACAAATCTTTCAATCCGTTACCTGCCGCCTTCAGCCCAGCATCTATTTGGGACAGACGCTACCGGCCGCGACATTTTTTCTCGCGTCGTATTTGGCTCGCGCATATCGCTCCAAGTGGGCTTGATCGTGGTCTCTGTTTCAGCGGTGGTGGGAACGCTGCTCGGAGCGCTGGCGGGATACTACGGCGGATGGATTGATCGTTTCATCTCGGGCTACGTCTTTAACGTGTTTATGGCGTTCCCCGGCCTGCTGCTGGCGATCGCGATGGTGGCTTTTCTCGGCGCCGGACTAAACAAGCTAATTTTTGCGCTGTGCATCATTGGCTGGGTCGGCTACGCGCGCCTGATTCGTGGCCAGGTCTTGAAGGTCCGCGAATATGATTTTGTGCAAGCAGCGCGGGCCTTAGGCGCCGGCGACGCCCGCATACTTCTAATTCATATTCTGCCGAATGCGATTCAACCTTTGATTGTGCAGGCGAGTTTGGGCATGGCCGGCGCGGTGCTGTCGGAGGCGGCGCTGTCATTTCTGGGACTCGGCGTGCCACCACCGGCCCCTTCGTGGGGTGTGCTGATCGAGGAGGCGCGCGACCTTTCAACTCTGCAGGCGGCGCCGCACGCGCTGATATTTCCGGGACTGGCAATCGCGCTGACGGTGCTGGCTTTTAACTTCATTGGCGACGGGCTGCGCGAATACCTGGATCCCCGACAGCGCTCGCGCTGAGTCAGGCGCTGTCAGAACCACCTGCGTTAGCGGGTGGATCTTGCTGTGCGTCCGGTCTCGCGGGCTGCGATACCAACCCACCCGTTAACGCAGGTGGTTCCGACAAGAGCCATGCGAAAAGTTATCAAGATTCTATTTCTGGTAATCCTTGGCGTTTCGATTGGCGTCGTCGGATATGAAATCATCCGCTGGATCAACATCTCGAATTTGGCAACGGGAAATCCGGTGACCACTTCGCTGATCGATGCGCGAGCCAGCGAAGCGCGGGCGCGCGGTGAAGAACCAAAGCGCTTTCAAATCTGGGTTCCGCTCGCCAAAATCTCTCCAAACTTGCAGCGTGCGGTGCTTGCCGGTGAAGACACAAACTTCGCCACGCACAATGGCTTCGATTATCAAGCCATTCAGAAGGCGTACGACGAAGCGATGCGCAACGCCGCGCAGGAAGCTAAGAAGGAAGGTGAAAACGACGATTGGCTGCCAACTATTCCGGAGTTTAAGCGTGGCGCGTCCACTATTTCACAGCAGCTCGCCAAGAACCTTTATCTTTCCTCGCGTCGTTCATTCTTTCGCAAAGGTCAGGAAGCGATTCTCACAGTCTTTCTCGAGCGCCAACTGCCGAAGCGCCGCATCCTTGAAATTTATCTGAACGTGATTGAGTGGGGCGACGGCGTTTATGGCGCTGAGGCTGCGTCGCAGTATTACTTCCATAAACCGGCGAGCGCCTTGACTGCCAACCAGGCGGCATTTCTGTCAGCTATGATCCCCAACCCGCGGACGGTCTTCAATCCTCGCGTTAACCCACGGCGCGTTGCGCGGCGGCAACGAATCATTCAGCGTGGCATGCCTTACGTGAGACTGCCTTAAGCGGATTCCGACCAGAAAAAGGGCCGCTCCCGAAGAAGTGGCCCAATCCAAGCTAGTGTGTCTAGTTAAGTCTACAAAGCAAACTCACCGGCGATTTTGAGTTCTGCTTTGCGCAGTTCAAACCGGGCTCTGCCCAGATTGCCCTCCGGAGTAATCGCCAGAACTACAAAGTATTCCTGACTCAGCAGCCGCATCAGCACTACCGCGTCGTCAAGCGAGATCACCAGTTCGCGGAGTCCGCCCAGGCCTGTGTCTTTCCCGGCGCGCTGTGCGTTCTTCACCAGCGACGTGAATTCAGCGGCCGCGACGTCGAGGTTTGCTTCCTGACCTTCTTTCTTCAGCGACCTCTCAACCGCGATTCCGTCGAGGCCCATAATGAGCGCACCGAGGCTGCCCTCGGTGTGCTCTATGATCGTCTCTAATACTTCCTTAAACACGTGCCGTCCTCTCTTACGGGCGCTGGCCGCCAAGTGTTCCGGGACGCGCCGAAGGAGCGGCTGCGCCAGGAGCATTAGGAGTAGGCGCGCTCAGAAGCTGGGGCGCACCCTGGTTCTGCGGTGCACTCTGCTGCTGTTGCAATTGCGTCGGAGTTGGCGTGTTGCTCTGCGGATTACCAAGTGGCACCGGCTGCGAGATTTGAATTGTTCGCGGGCCGTTGCTGACTGTGCCGCTGATTGGTTTGCCCTGATAGTCAGGACGATAGATGTGCGGCGTGATGAAGAAGAGAATTTCGCTGCTCTGCTTCGTTACGAGTTTCCGCTTGAAGAGATTGCCCACTACAGGAATCGAGGCCAGACCAGGTGTGCGCTGGCGCATGGTACCTTCGGTATCCGCCAACACACCGCCCATGACGGTCGTACCGCCATCGGGAACGAGCACTTCGGTCTGCATGCGCTGAGTGTCGATGCCCGGAACACCGCCGACGGCGATGCCGGTATTGATGGTGTTATTTTCAATGGTAACGCGGAGGATGACTGTACCTACGTCCGTAATCTGCGGAGTGATGGAGAGACGCAGAGGAACGGAAACAAACGTAGTCGTAACTACTGCCGTTCCGCTGGCAGCCTGCGTAGTCTGCACCGGAATCTGCGAACCACTTTCAATCTGCGCGGGACGATTGTTCAAAGCAGTCACGCGCGGGGTCGCCACAGTCTTTGCTTCACCGCGGGATTCAGCCGCGGTGATTGCCGCACTGATTTGGGCGGTGCCGAAGAGTCCGGTGGTCAAACCGATCACAGTGCTCGCCGCGGCCGCGCCGAGAGAGCCAAGCGGTTGATTCGTGCCAGCCAGACCGCCGAAGACACCAAACGGATTTGGACCGCTCTGAGTACTACCTGCACCACCGCCGCCGGCCGTGCTGGTCACTGATGGCAGCGATGAAATATTTGCCAAGCCGCCGCGGCCTAGATTGATGACGCCGGCTGAAAGCTGGGCGCCGAGGTCGCGACTAAAGTTTCGCTGGGCGATCACAATGCGGGTTTCGATTTCAACTTGCGGTTCCGGCTGGTCCAGAATTGCAGCAAGCTGGCGAATCGCCTCGATGTTTTCTTTAACGTCGGTGATGATCAGCGTGTTGCTGCGGCCATCGACTTCGATTGAACCGCGCCGCGAAAGACGACGGGAGATGATCGGCAGCAAGCCCTGGTCACCGCTTCCGCCGGTGGCATCGCCACCCGCACCACCACTAAAGCTGAGGTTTGTCGCGCCGCCGGAGAAGCCTCCGGTCGAACCGGCCGCTTGCGCCAGTGTTCCTGATGCGCGCGCGTAGTTCAACCGAATGAACTCGGTAACGAGTGGTGAAGCGTCGAGTCGCGAGTCGTTGATCACCTTTTGCGTCGCCGATTCTTTGGCGAGCACTTCGGTGGTGGCGACGCGCAGGATGTTTCCATCTGATTCAATGCCCAACCGGTTCGCCTTTAGCACTGCATCCAATGCCACGTTCCAGGGCACTTCCTGGACATTCACAGTTACCGGAACCGCCGCTACCGAAGAATCGATAACGAAGTTCACGCTGTACTGCTCGGTGATGTAGTTGAGAATGTCGCGGATGTCGGCGTTGACCACATTTAGGTTAATCGGTTCGCCAACGAAGCCGGGGTTTCCATACTGACGTCCCTGCTGAGACTGCGAAGTGGCAGAGCTCGAGGGCGAGGATGTAGACATCGGTGCCGGCGACGGTGTCTGCTGCGCAACCGGTTCGTCGACCTTAACAACCGCCGCGGGCGCATCGCTGGTTGAGATCGCCGAGGAATTGTCGGCTGCGACCAGGACGCTTACGCTGCAAAGCATGAATACCAGGACGAGCGTGGTCCTCTTTATGGCATTGGTGATTAGAGACTGAACAAGCATCTTTTCCCTCCTTAAGGGAATTGCTGGACTCGACCGCCACGCGCTACGCTCATGCTTTTAACAGAAGCGCGCGCCGCACATGCGGCCCATCCGGGTTGGTTTTCAAACTGCGTAACCGAGCTTCATATCAGGCTGGCGTGCCGGCTACGCGTGGAAGAGATCTCGAACAGCAAGACAGTTCGAAACCAGCAAACTACTCAGGCTTGGGCGCGGCTTTGTCTTCCGGCTTCTTTTCCGGTTCCACAGTCGCGGTATTGGCGGGGACCACTTTCGCCGCTGCAAAGGCATCGACGACATTGGCCTGTCTCAAGGGCTTTAGTTCAACTGAACGCTCCCGCTTCCCGTTTGTGAAAACAGTTTCGCGACGGAAAACAAGACGGTTGTCTTCGATGGCCACTAACTGGCCGTCATAAAATTTCTCGCCGGGATAAATAACGTAAGCCAGTTTAATCGGCGAAGCTTCAACGATCGCTGCGTAGCCACGCGGCGAACGAGAAATGCCTACCACCTGGACTTCGCTCAAGAGAAATGCAGTAGTCGGCTTGGGCGCTGCTATCCGCGCCATCATCGCAGTTTGCTTCTGAGCCTTGTACTGTTCGATTCGCTCCTGGATGGAAGGGGGCGCAACCACGCTGCTTTTCTTGGGCGCCGCGGGGCGGGGCGGCTCATATTTTTTGAATGGGTCGCGGCCACTCGATGTCCTGACGGGCGCCGGCTTTGATTCCGGGCTAGTCTGACCGTTGGCAGTGAAAGCTGAGCCACTGAGGGTTAGACCGGAAGCCATCAGCAGGACGGCACAGCCGTTACGGAGGTTATTCGTTTTGTGATTCATGGTAATAAAGTTCCTGAAGGTCATTTTGTTTAAGTACGGGGCTCGACTACTGAGCAGCTTTCGGCGCGGTTGCAGCGGGAGCGGCGGCCGCAGGTTTGGCAACGGGCTTCTGAAGTTTCTCAGCCGAGACGTAGTAGGCAGTCAGGTCAAAAGTCGCGTCCACGGTTCCCCGTGCCGATTGCTTTTCCGCCTGGTTGAGCTGGAAGTTTGTGACCGAGACGATCCGCTGATAGCGGGCCAGGTTGTCGAAGAAAGAACGGAGAGCGGCGAAAGAACTTGTCACACTGACTTCGATCCTCTTACCGCTGTAGTTCCCTTCCTGAATATCATCCTTGGGGAAAAACTTTCGCAGCACCAGGCCATTGCTTCGCGCCCGATCCTGTACGCCCTGCAACACCATCGTCAGCTCACGCTGTTCCGGAAGCAGAGCCTTCAACTCGTCATACTCTTCTTCCTTGGTCTTGTAGAGAGCCCGAAACTCACTCAGCCGTTGCGAGGCAATCTGGGCCTGCGCATTCTTTGGAAGCAGTTGAGCGATCTCGTCGTTGAGCGCTTTTGTTTCGGCGCGCGTCGGCTTGGTGACGAAGTACCAGAAGCCTGCGTACATCACTCCCGCGACCGCGACGAACACTACCAGTCGCAAGTACCACGGCATCGATTGAAGGTTACCAATTTTCATCTGTTCAATTCCTTCCCCCAAACTTAATTGGCGGGTGATAGCGGATTATGGCTGACTATTTCTTCGCCACCTGGGTTGAAGCGGCCGGCGTTGCTGCCTGGGCCTGTGGCTTGGCGTAAGCGCACTTTACGGTGAAGGCAATAACTTCTACCGGAGGCATTGCTGGATCGGCTGGCGCCGCACCCTTGTCGCCCGCTTCCTTGCCGACTGTTTCACGCTGAGTCTCAATGTTGAGGTTTGTGAAAAGGCCGGACGAGAATTCCAGGCTCTGTCCAAATTTCGTTATCGAGTACTCGTTCGGCGAAATCCCCTTGATCGTCAACTCGCCGTCTTTCTGCTCCAGGCTCTTTAGATAGAGGCCGGGAACACTGTCAAAACGCGCCTTGATGTCTCGCAGTACGGCGCTGGGTCCTTGTTGTGACTGGCGCAGACTCTTGATTGCATCAATACGGCCTTGAACGTCTTGTGCCTTCTTTTCCAGCTCAGCTTGTTCCTTATTCACGGCTAGCATTTGCAGGTTGATGCGGCGCTGGTTCTCAACTTCGCGCTGCGCGGTTTCGCGGCCGGATTTCGCACTCACGTAATCGTAGCCAACACCAAGCACCAAAAGGCCGAGCACGGTGAGTGCAAGCAGAAACGTCTGTGTCTTCGGGCTGGCCACCTTCGATTCAACTAGCGCTACTCCAGTGGGCCGATCCGTAATCGATTCAAGTAGGTTTATCTTGATCATGCCGCTTCCACTCCTCTCAAGGCGAGACCGACGGCAATCGCCATGTCGGGAACGATCTCTTTCATGTAGTCTGGATCAAACTTTCTACCGTCCACCTGGATTTGGCGAAAGGGATCAAATAGCTCGACCGGTATTTCGAATCGCTTGGCGAGGTATTCAGGCAAACCGGGAAGCTTGGAGCCGCCGCCGGAAATTAGAATCTTTTGAATGGCCTCTTCGCTTTCTTCCGCGGTGGCGCGGTAGAAATCCATGGTCTTCCGAATTTCCAACGCGAGAATGTCGGAAACCGTTTCGATGATTGGCTGAATGGGTCGTGGCTCGATGCCTTCGGGTAGCGGATAACCACGCTTAACTGCTTCTGCCTGCTCAAATGACAAGCCGAGTTCCCGTTGGAGCAGGCTGGTGTATTGGCTGCCGCCAACAGAGGCGTCACGCGCAAACACCGATCGGATACCATTCAAGATGTTGATATTCATCGTTGAGGCGCCGATGTTCAGTAGCGCTACGACTTCGCCTGGCTTCGGCTGGTAATTGAGTTCGTAGCAATTCTGCAATGCAAAAGCGTCGACATCGATAATCACAGGCTGCTTGCCGGCGAGTTGAATCGCTTGTTTGACGTTGGCAATCTTGTCGCTCTTGCAGGCGGCCATGAGCACGTTGAGAGTGTCAGCCGAGCTGCTGGTCACTTGATAATCGAGATTCACATCCGAGATATCAAACGGGATGTGCTCTTCCGCGTGCCAGCTAAACGACTCTTGCAGTTCGTCCTCGCTCATCTGAGGGAGGACAATGTTTTTGACGATTACCGAATGACCACTGACTCCCGCGGCCACCTTGGAAGTCTTGATCTGATGCTCGTTGAAGATGCTCGTGATAACGTTGGAGACGTTGTTAAGCTCCATAATCTGGCCATCGACAATCGTGTCCGTTTGCAGGTTTTCACAGCCCAGGTTAACCAGCTGAAGATGGCTGCCCTTCCTTTGAAGTTCGACTGCTTTAACCGAACTCGAACCAATATCGAGACCCACTAGATTTTTCTGACCGATGTTTTTTTTGAACATGATCTATTTATTCCTCGCACTGAAGAGAGACCGAATTCGGTGCTGTTGACGCAGGCGGGCACGAGCTTTCATTGCTCTCGTTGACCGTCTTTTTACAAATCTTATGGGAGTCGGGTTCACGTCGTTTTTCAAGATTGGGATCCTCAGAGTGCCGTAGCAGGTTACTTTAGGAGTGTGGGAGCGCAGGTGAAGCCGCAGTCGTAGGCCTTCAAAACTGTGCGACTACTGTTTTCGGTGGATTCAAGCCTTCGCAAATTCAAAGGCGGGAGAA
>JANMVC010000444.1:0-2811 GCA_031392315.1 Pyrinomonadaceae bacterium
CCCCGCACTAAATACCCGAAACTTCGCTTCGTGCGATAATTCTCCTGTGACTGATCATTCCCTGAAAGACTTGGTCCACGCCGAACTGGTAGAGCTTGACGATCTCCCGGCGCTCGACCTCGCGCTGTACGCCGGCGAAGTCCACCTGTGGCACGCCACGCTCGATTCGTTTTTGGCTGAAAACCTCGAACACGTTTTAGCCGAGGACGAGATCGTCCGTGCTCGCCGGTTTCACTTTGCCAAAGACAGAAACCATTTCACTGTTGCGCGGGCTTTGCTCAGAAAAATCCTGGGAAGATATCTGGGCACGAATGAGCACCTTCATTTTTCGTACGGCGAAATGGGAAAGCCCTGCCTCGCGAATGACGCCGGCCAGCCGTTGAAATTTAATCTGGCCCATTCCGGCGGGCGGGCGATTTTTGCGTTTAGCCAGGGTCGCGAGTTAGGCGTTGATCTGGAGTTTATCCGCGCAGACATGACCGGCGACGAAATTGCCAGGCGCTTCTTTTCGGAATACGAAGTAGGTGCGCTGCAAGCCGTGGCCCAAAACGAAAGACAAGCTGCCTTCTTCAATTGCTGGACTCGCAAGGAAGCGTATATCAAAGCGCGTGGTGAAGGCTTGTCGATGCCGCTTGATAGTTTTGATGTTTCGTTGGCGCCCGGTGAGACGGCAGCTTTGCTGAAGAATCACACTGACGAAGCGGAGATTGCGCGTTGGGAAATGCGCTCAATTCCGGTTGCTCCCGGATATGTCGCGGCGTTGGTGGTTGCAGGACACGACTGGCGGCTGCGAACTTTTGAGATAGAGACACCAACTCAGGTCTGAAGATTGCCCAATTGTCGCCAGTTCGTGCCAGACTCTGCGCGCCGATCGAACTGGCGATGAAAAATGATAACTGGCAAATGACAAATGGAAAATCGCCGCTGCTCTAGTGCGCCGCGTTCGAGTCGGCAGGCACAGCTTCCGCTTCTTCCTTCTTCGATCTCCACATCCCTGAAATCTGGTTTGCTTCGGCCAGCGTCATGTTGTCGTAGATGTCGGCGTTGTTTTTGATTTCGCCGTCTTCGAGTTCCAACACTTCCCAGTCAGGCGCTTCGGGGTCGGTGCCGGCACGGCCTGGTTTGACGCGAACCTCGAATGAAATCTCGGGGGTCTTATTTTCGTTTTCCATCAGCAATCCTTTGCGGCTTATTCGGCTGGTTAATCGAAGCAAATCTATCATAACCCGGCGGCGGAGTCTCAACTCACCAGTCGTGCGCTCTGGATCAGGTTCAATAGTGGCACGGGCGTCCCGCCCGTGAATCACGCGCAAGATGCGCGTGCCACCACCAAACTGATCGGCTACTCGGTGGTGGGTTAGTAGGAAAGTTTGAAATGAAACCTTTGAGAAGCAGGCACCACCGGCTCGGCATATTGTTTTGATAATTCCGAAGCCTCAGTTAGCATTGCCCGCAGTAATCATCCTGATTCGATTCAACCAACAAAACTATGTGTACCGACCGAAGAGATTTTCTGCGAAGTTCCCTCGGACTGGCCGGCATCGCGCTCCTTAGCAACGCGGCGCCAACCTTTGCCGATTCCAGTTTGACCGGCTACGAGCCTTTTCAGCAGCGCGACCTTCCAGATCCGATTCGCAAGTTGCGCAAGATGACCGAGGGGATCGTGCCCATCACTCTCGACGAACGGCGGACGCGAATTGAAAAAGCCCGACGACTGATGCGCGAACATCGCATCGGCGCAATCTACCTGGAGCCGGGCTCGAGCATGTTTTATTTCACTGGGATGCGCTGGGGCTTGAGCGAGCGCATGTTTGGCCTGGTCATTCCAGCGCGTGGTGAAATTGCCTGGGTCTGTCCCAAGTTTGAAGAGGAACGCGCGCGCGAGTTGATCAAGGTCGGCACCGACATTCGCACCTGGGAAGAGGACCAGAGCCCCTACCAACGCGTCGCAGAAATTTTCCGCGACCGCGGTTTGCGCGGGGGCCGCATTGGGATGGAAGAGCGCGTGCGGTTTTTCCTGTTCGACGGCATTCGCAAAGCGGCGCCTGCATTTCAGTTTGTCAGCGCCGATCCGATCACGGCGGGCACTCGCATGTTCAAGTCACCGGCGGAACTCGCGCTGATCCAGCGGGCAAACGATATAACGATAGTCGCTTATAAAGCGACTATCGGCAGTATGCGCGAAGGCATGACGCAGGATGAATTTTCCGGTAATTGCAGCGCGGCGTTTCGCGCGCTGGGAGTTAGCGGCGGCGTGTTTTGTAGTTTTGGGAAGTACACGGCATTTCCACACGGCAGCAGCACGCCGCAGAAGTTGCGGGAGGGCGATGTGGTGTTGATGGACGGCGGTTGTAGTGTTGATGGCTATCAGTCAGACATCACCCGAACCTTCGTTTTCGGCAAACCCACCCAACGGCAGCGGGATATCTGGAACCTCGAGCGCCGTTCACAAGACGCAGGTTTTGCCGCGGCGCAGGTGGGCGCGCCCTGCGAAGCTGTGGATGCCGCCGCGCGCAAGGTTATCGTCGACGCGGGCTTTGGTCCGGACTACAAGGTTCCGGGCTTACCGCATCGCACCGGGCACGGCATCGGTCTCGACGGTCACGAATGGACAAACTTTGTCCGCGGTAACAAAACCCCGCTCCAGCCGGGCATGTGTTTCAGCGATGAACCTACTGTGGTGATCTATGGTGAGTTTGGTATCCGCCTGGAAGACTGTCTCTACATTACTGAGCAAGGGCCGAAGTTGTTCACGAAGCAGAGCCCATCGATCGAGGAACCGTTCGGCTGATGCAGAGCACCGATTTGGAC
>JANMVC010000469.1:0-29475 GCA_031392315.1 Pyrinomonadaceae bacterium
TCAACTCGAGAGGCAGCGTTACAAAATCAGTGGTCATCAATCCGCCGGCGGTGTCGTCTTCATAAGGCAGCAACTCGGCGACGTCGGCCTGTTCTTCATCCTCCATCAGGCCGAGCAGTTCTTCCGCCTTGTCTTCCGGCAGATCGCCGAGCACGTCCGCCGCTTCATCGGGCGACATCCATTCGAGAATGTCCGCGGCGCGTTCCTGATTCATGTCGCCGATGATTTGGGCCTGGCGCTCGGAAGGCATTTCCTCGAGCGTTTCTGCCGCAGTCTCGTCATCGAGCGATTCGACCACTTCGGAACCGTGGTGATATGACAGCGCTTCCGCGAGTCGGGCAATCTCGACCGGGTGCAGCCGGGCCAGCTTGCCGAGCGGAGACTTCAGTCCGACCGTAGTCCCATCCGTCGCCAGGTAGCCGACGTTGGACCAATCGATCACTTCAACCGGCTTGCGCGTCCCGATAAAGCCTGCCGGCGCGAGACGTCGCCAAAGTCCCTGAACGCTCACGTCGGCACCAGTCACGCGCCAGTCTCCGGCGACATCGATCAGTTGCACGTCGTTCACGCGCACGACCCGCTTGCCGTCCACGTCGATCAACTGCTTGTCGAGCACATTGCGCGCGAGCAGGACTTCGCCTTCACGGCGGACAAATGGACGCAGGTTTAGTTTGTCTGAATTGAGTCGGACGCCGTGCTCGTTTAGCTCAGTGATGCGCCAGCGCGACAAGAAAAACTCGCGGCGCCCGAAGCGCGCGACGAGGCCAGTCACTGGCGGATGATCCTGTTCGCCCAGACGCACGATCACGTCCTTGACGGTGGCCACACGCTCACCTTCAAGGTCGCGTATGGGGCGACCCAAAACTTGGGACAGATAAAGCATTGTTGATTACCTGCGGGGAACTACGAACGTGAGCGAATCATAGCATGAGCGGCTACCGTCAACAGATGAGGCGCTGGAGAAGACTCCTGTCTGGGGGGCCTTCTGCGCTTACGCAGTGTGATTCTCGATGCCACTCGACAATTGTGTCCCGTTTCTGAGACACTGCATGGGTGAAGCCGGCTGTATTTCACGTGAAGGCGCGGGGTGCGATAAGGGACTTTCCCGAAGGCGTGCGGCGTGAACTAGGCAAGGCCATCTTTGATCTGCAAAAGGGTGAGAAGATTTCGATGCCGCTCTCGCGACCGATGCCATCGGTGGCCGCGGGCGTCGAGGAATTGCGGGTCAGGGATCGCTCTGGCGCTTATAGAGTTTTCTATTACTTGAGGCTGGCTGATTCTGTTTTGATTTTTCACGCTTTTGCCAAGACGACGCAGAAGACGCCGATTCATGAGATTGCTCTGGCGCGGAAAAGACTCAAGGAGATGCTCGATGAAGAAAATTAGACCGGTAGTTGCGCGCAATGCGAGAGAACTTGCAAAGGTGCTAGGTCTTACGCCCGCAGATGGAATGGAAATTGAGTTTCGCAGCGACTTAAACGATAAGATCATCGAGGTCGTGAACAAAAAGGGTTTGACGCACGCTGATGTCGCCAGCCTCGCGCGCACTTCACGCACTCGTATCACTGCCATCCTGAACCGGAACACACAGGATATTTCCACCGATCTCATGCTGCGCGTCCTGGCCTCGCTAGGCGTGCAAGCAAAACTTCAATTTAAGACTGCGGCTTAACTTCGCACAGAAGACGAATGTGTTTCCTGCCTCTTAGAAACTCACAACCCCTACCGTTTTTTCAGTTTGCCTATAGCACGTTCCAGTCCGGGGTCGCGACCGGAATAAAGATCGCTGCGTTGCAACGGGACGATCTCATCCGGCTTAATGCCGTGGCCTTCGAGTCGAACGCCGGCGGCGGTGCGGTAATCAAGTTCGCTGACATCCAGCAGGCCGCCATCGGGTAATGAATGGCGAGTGCGAATGGCCAGAACGCAGCCGCATGTTTCAGTGCCGAGCACGGTCGCGCGCCCAGACGCTTTTAACGCCGCGACGAAAATCTCAGCCGCACTCGCAGTGCGCTCGCTGGTCAACACGATCATGGGCAGGTTAGTTATCGTGATTCGCTCCGGGGAGAAGAGTGACTTCGAGCGGGTGTTGAGCGTGAAGCTAAAACTCGATCGTTCGGTGAATTGACCCAGGCTCGATCCCGCCCCAACGACAGCCGAAGCGATATCCGTCATGGCCTCCGTATCCCCGCCGCCGTTGTTCCGCAGGTCAATAATCAACCCGCGCACGCCGCCGAGTTTTTCCTTCATCGCTCGCGCGAAAGCAGCCGCTATCGGTTTTGTGAATGCGTCGATTTCAATGATCGCATAGCCTGACGCGCGCCGCGCCCTTAGTCCGAGTTCGCGCTGTTGCCAGTCTCTGCGAAAGTTTGTGGTTCTTAGCTTTCCGTCTTTCCCGCGCCAACCTATCTCAACCATGCTTCCGGCTGGACCATCAAGCAGCGAAGCGAAGGCGCGGAATCTCGAGGTGGCCACAGACGTAGCCGGCGAAACTGTGTTTGCAAGTTTAGGTTTAAGTAGTTCGAGTACAGGTTGTCCGTTTACGCTTTCGATGATGTCACCGGCGCGCAAGCCGGCGCGCTCGGCCGCCGAACCTCTCTGCACCTGGACAGCCACCGCGTGTCCCTCGACTTCTTTCACCGACACGCCCACGCTGACGAAACGCGGATGCCACCAGTCAAACTTTTCATCGGGAGGATAGATGCGGGTATGCGAGTCGCTGAGCGTGGCAATCATGCGTCGCAGCACTTGATAGAGTTCCTGACCTGAAGAGGCGGCGGCCGCGAGTCCGCGAAAGTTTGCGCGTTGCAACTCCCAATCAACCCCATGGAATTGCGAATCGTAATAGCGCTCGTTGATCGTAGCCCAGACATCATCGAAAACCGCCAGGCGGCCGTCACGAGTGTTAGTGGAAACTATTGACGGCCCATTTCCCTCGGCGCGTGACGGGACAGAAATGGCAGCCGGTGAAAACGGGGAGACGAAAAGCAGCGCGGTCAACGCGGCTATCGTTGCGCGCCGGAATCCGCGAAGGGTGACGAAGTGCGCCGACATTTTCGCTTTGGTCCCTATCATTTTCTACAGTCTTGATTCTGACCTGGGCGGTTTGCGAAAGTTGTAACGCAGCATGATGCGCATCGGCACCGCCACCCCATTGCGCATCGCTGGGAAGAAGTGTAACTGGCGGACGGTTTCAATCGTCGACTGATCCAGACCAAACCCAGCCCATCGATCGATTTCCACCCGCGCTATTTCGCCCTTCGCGTCAAGGTCTACCAGCACATCGACCATCGCTTCGGCTTCTGCCAGCGCCGCGGTTTCTGGATACGCTGGTGTTAGTCGTCGAAAAGGCCTGGGCAGTCGCAATCCTTCGGTTTCAGCCTGTTTTTCGTCATCCGGCGCTGCTTCGATGACCGGAACCAGGGCTTCGGATGTCAGCTCCCGCTCGGCCCTTTCGTCTTCCAGCGCGCGCCGAACCGCAATCAAGTAGCGTCGGCTCAGATCAGTTCCCGCTAACTCTGACAGCAGCGACTTCTCCGCCGCAACGGCGTTGTCGGCGCGAAAGTTTGGGCGTTCCCATTGGATGAGTTTGCCGGTGCGCGAACTTACCAAAAATAACGATGCGTAAGATTCGAAATAGATTGGACCTGTGGAGGGAGAACGCCGGAGTGTTTGCGCATCGCCCAGGATAAAAAAGTCGCAGCCGAGAGCCGCACCAAGATTGCGCGCTTCCGCGCGGGACAGATTCAGCGAGCCCGCATAGGAACTGCCACGGGCGGCAGCGCGACCGAGATCGCGGTCCATTATAGACAAGCCTGGCTCACGCTTTAGATTGGCGGTGAGTTTATCTGCCGCCAACCGGCCCAACGCAAACTCACCGAAGTCCAGGACCGATAAACAGATCGTTCGCGCTGGAGTTTGTGGGGAACCACTCGCGGGCAGGCCGAGTACGAAGAATGACAGGGCGACAGCACCGAATAATCTCATAGTAAAAACGGATGAAGAGTTTTCAGCGGGAAACGGACCAACTGGCACTAGCCGGAGGAGTTGGAACCCCCGTGTCGTTTCCACAAGTGCTGCGACGGCACGCGCAAAGCGCGATTGAATTTGCTTGATGAATTCTCCCAGGCGATCGTCGCCGTCAATTCCACCAGCGCGTCATCATCGTAGACAGCTTGCAGGCGCGCGAAAAGTTCGTCGCTTACGTCGCGACCGGTAATGGTCATGGCGTCGGCAAACTCGAGTGCGACGCGTTCAGCGTCAGTGAATAAATCGCTCTGTGCGTAGTCCCGAAGCGCATCGATCTTTTCGTCTGAAAGTCCCAGTTCGCTGCCCACGGCAGCGTTGATGTCCTGTCAAAACTCACAACCGTTAAGGAATGCAACGCGGCGATTGATAAGCGCTCGCAAAGCCGGATCGATGAGGCCGGAAGCGTCAATGCCGGTCCACATCGCGCGGACGCCGCGAAAAATCGTGGGACGCCGCGCGTAAACAAGGTGGTTAAGTAATGGATCTCCCCACGCTGCGGCCTGAGCATCCAGCACGCTCTTCACCTGTCGGTCAACCTCGTCGAGATTTACTCCAGAAATCCTGGTCATCGTAACCCGCTCCGCCTGCGCTATTGACTGACCACGGCAGCGCGGTCTTCCGGCGCCAGGTCGTGGTAAAGCTTGTAAACCTCAGTTTTCACTTCTGCTGGGAAACATACGCGGTGCAGTTCGTAACCGCGCTGTAGTCCGCGAACGACCTCGCTCACCTCCGTGATTTCGCGGATGCGTGGTCGCGAATATCCGTCTTCGACGTAAATCCGACTCTTCGGCTCGGCGCCTTCGGCAGTGTAGTAATTGTAATAGGGAACATCGCTGGCGCGATCCTCGATGAAGTAGTAATCGGGATCGTAGCCGGCACGAGCGACGCAATCGCGCGCGGCCTGGAGAAACGCGGGACGTTCCCCTTCGGGCATGTCGAGGTCGATCGCCTTGAACAGCCGGCGGTTGGTAAAGCGGCGGCTGAGGTCAGCGAGGATCGCATCGTCAGATCGCTGCCATTGCTTGACGTGGAACAGGACATCCGAATCGTCTACTTCAAGATGTTCAGTCTCGGTTAGCGACTGTTTGTGCAGCACCTTCTCAAACGCCGTGTCGCGCGCGTGCCAAACCTGCGATCCATCGTCGACCAGCTTCAACGCCCGGCGCAGGGCAGACTTGAGCACAGCCTCAGCCGACCGTAGCGTGCGGTGAAAATAGACCTGGCGAAACATGTAGTAACGAGCCTGTAGATATTCTTCAACGGCGTAGAGCCCGCGCGCCGCGACGTAGATACGATCATTCTCCTCATCGATTGCCAGCGCGTTGATGATCCACTCCAGATCGTAGATGCCATACTTGGCTCCGGTCATCAGCGAGTCTCGCAGCAGATAGTCCATCCGATCGACATCGAGTTGAGATGAAACCAATTGGGCCAGAGCCGCGGGTTGAAAGGTGCCTTCGATGATAGCCGCTACCTTGGCAGGCAGTTCGGCGGAGTACGAACGAAGGAGCTTGCCGATTTCAGTATTCCCACTAAGCACAACTTCCACAGTCAACTTCTCGTGATGAAAGCCCAGCACCTTTTCCATCACGTGAGAAAACGATCCATGGCCCACGTCGTGAAGCAGAGCCGCGGCGCGAGCAGCCGCACGGTCGTCTTTGTCGATGGCGTATTTCTCGCTGAATCGGTCGAGCACGCGGCTCATGAGATGAAACGCGCCCAAAGAGTGTGTGAACCGAGAATGCTCGGCACCCTGATAAGTGTAGAGCCCCAGGCCGAGCTGCTTGATGCGCCGAAGTCTTTGGAACTCGGGCGTGTCGATCAGGCGCATCATCAGCTCACCCTCGTCCGTATCGGTGCGAAGGCGGATTATGTTGTGAACAGGGTCGCGATAGATGCGTTCAGACATTTAGATTTCCTTAGATACCCGCAAAACCACGGAAAGGCAATGGAAGGCTAAAGAGTAACACTCTGGACACGGTGGATTTGCCGGAGAATCTGAAATTGAAACACGGTTGTGATTTATGGATTCTCCCCAATTTTTTGGATTTTGGGATATGCTTTTGGACTTCGGAGTCGGGCTAAGTCCTTGAGAATCAGGTGTTCGGCCCGTTATCCCGCTATGGGCATAAGACTTGCAAAATGGGACGTAGACTAATGCAGTTTTCTCCAGAACATAATTACTCGTCAGTCGTGGAACCCACTCTGGAGGGTCAGGCTAGACCGCAAACCAGCGCTTTAGACCAACGTCAGATGAAGATTCAGCTACGCAAAAGAATGAAAGGACAGCAAGTATGAAAACCAGTATGAGATTTATTGTCCTGTCGATGTTCGTATTGTGCACGGCGCTCAGCGCGTTTGCACAATCATCAACGACAGGTTCGATTTCAGGCAAGGCCATAGACGCCAACGGCGCCGCCGTGCCGGGTGTCGTCGTGACCGTCACCAGCCCTAACTTAATTAGCCCGCAGACGGCGACCACCAACGACCAGGGCGCTTACAACATCGGCAACCTCCCCCCAGGACGCTACGCCGTTAATATCGCGGCAGCGAGCGGATTTGGCGCGTTCTCCCGAGAGAATGTAGAGGTTAGTCTTTCATCGACGACCACGGTTGATGCTGACCTTCGAGCGGCCGGTGCCTCGGCTGTAGTGAACGTCACTGACTCTTCGGGCGCGGCCATTGACACCGCCGCGAATACGACCGGAACTAATGTCTCTTCAGACCAGTTTTCGAATTTCCCGACGCAGCGCACAGTGCAGGGGCTTTACACTATTGCTCCTACAGTGACGCGCTCAGGCCTACGCGATGCGACCGGTCGTGACCGCGATCCATCAGTGGGTGGTTCGTCAGGCCCCGAGAACAACTACATTTTGGACGGCGTGAATACAACCGATCCAGCGTTTGGTGGATCGGGCGCAAATCTTCCATTTGAATTCGTCCAGGAAGTCGAAATCAAAACCGGTGCCTACGGCCCTGAGTATGGCAAATCGACTGGCGGCATCTTCAATGTCATCACCAAGAGCGGTGGCAACGAAGTTCACGGCGACATTTTTGGTTACGGAACCACAAAAGGCCTCGTCCGGGGTGTAAAGAATTTCCCGTTCACAGGGTCTTCCTTTAGTGGCTTCTCTGAAGCCGACGTCGGCATCGACGTGGGCGGTCCGATCAAGAAAGACAAGCTCTGGTTCTTTGGCGCCTTCAATCCGCAGCGCCGTTCGAACTACTACTTGACACAAACTTTCCACCGACCTGCTTCAAATAAGGTCACCATTCCCTTCTATGCCGGCAAGCTCACCTGGGCCATCAATACCGCGAACACCTTCACTTTTTCCACGTTTGGTGATTTCACTAAGGTTGACGGGTTTCTGGCAACCGGCGCGCTGGTTAATGTTAACGGATTCGGCAGCGACATCACCGCCTTTCAAGGCACGCAGGAGACTGGCGGCCATAACTACGCGTTTCGCCTGAACTCGACGATCACGGACAACTTCATCGCTGAGTTCTCAGGTGGTCTGCACTTCCAGAGAGCCAATACCATTCCACGAGCGATTGACCAGCCACTGATTACCGACAATTTTGCGGTGCTCAGGGGTGGCGCGGTATTGACCCCGGTATCGACCGGCGTCACTTGCCCTGCTTCTGGCTGCACCGGAACCGGCTTCATTGATTTTGTTGACGGCAGGGGCGGCTCGCTGCAACGCGGCTTCGCGCGTGGTCCGGGCTTTGGACTGTACTCAACCCAGGACCGCAATCGCTACGAGCTTAATGCTCACATGCAGAACATTGCGGGTAAACACACTATCAAGTGGGGCTTTGAATACTTCAAGAACCAATACGACATCAACACGCTTTCAAGCGGACCCGCTGTCACCTACGCGTTCACGCCAGGCCTTGGCCTGACGCCGACAAACGGCGCTTCAAACGTGACAAACGGCTCGCGCATCACCAACAACTGGTTGGTTTGCACGGTCCGTGGCGCGGTGATTAACTGCCCGAGTGCCGCTGGTGTGACTCGTGCCCAGGCCATTCCGGCTGCTACGTTAGCGGCGCTAGGTCTGACGGTGAACCCAACGGCGAATGCGATAACTACGGCCGAAGCGTTTGGTACTCCGTTCCTAATTAGGAATACCACACGCGTACGTGATTTCCAGCTTGTGGGACAGACTCATACAAACGTCGAGACCTTCTATGTCGGGGACGACTGGAAATTTGCCCCGAACTGGCAGTTTAGCTTTGGCGCTCGTTGGGACTATCAGCAAGGATATGCCAACGGTGGTGAGACCTACACCAAGTTCAACAACTTTAGGGACAACATGGCTCCCCGGCTTGGCTTGATCTGGGATTTCACCGGTAAAGGCAAGGGCAAGTTGTTTGCTAACTACGGCCAATTCATTGAAGTTCCCGTCCCGCTGGATGTCAACGTCCGCGCCGCCGGAGGGAATGTTCAGACCGACAAAAACTTTAACGTCGGCACGATCAATGCACCAGCCGGTGCCCTAATTGTTAACGGGGTCAGCACTGGGTCGACGAACCTCGGCTCTGATGCCACCCCGCTTGATCCCGGTCTAAAGCCCCAGAGCATTAAGGAATACACGTTCGGCGGCGAGATCGAGGTTGGTAAAGACGTGATCCTTGGTGCTCGGGGTATCTACCGGGCGATGGAAAACGTGATCGAGGATGGGTCGTTTGATGATGGTGATACCTACTTCATCTTCAACCCGGGGCGAAATAAGCCTGGCACCACGGAGGCAGCAGCCTGCGCTGGTGATGCGGCGACCGGTCGCGCACCGAAGTGCTTTGGCCGCGCTCAGCGTTTCTATCGCGCCATTGAGTTTACCGCCACGAAGCGATTCACTAATAACTATCAGTTTATCGTTTCCTACGTGTACTCAAGCCTGATCGGTAACTACGAAGGGTTGTTCCGCAACGATAACGGGCAGTCTGATCCGAACATCACGTCTTTGTTCGATCTTCAGAGTCTGCTCGACAACGGTTATGGACGCTTACCGAATGATCGGCCAAACCAGTTCAAGTTCAACGGTAGCTACCGGACTCCATGGAAGCTTCTGCTTAGCGCAAACTTCTATGCCCAGTCTGGCAGTCCGTTCAACAGACTGACTCCGCACCCCATCTATGGAAATAACGAAGGGTTCGGCGTTATTCGTGGTACGGCGGTCGTTCCCGCAGTCTCGGCCAGCGAGGCTGGATTCCCGAACGTTGTCAACAGCATCGGCTCAACCCGAACGCCGACGACAATGAATCTGGATCTGGGAGCCTATTATCCGATTAAATTTGGTGAAAAGCGCGAGCTGCGTCTGAGCGGAGACTGGTTCAACGTCTTCAATAGTCAGCGGGCCGTGACTTTGGATCAAACCTTTACGATTAACAGTGGGGTGGCCTCAGTTCCGCCAACAGCAAATCCGTTCTACGGTTCGGCGCTGTTGGTGCAGGCTCCTTCGGCGTTCAGGTTTGGCGCCAAGTTCACCTTCTAAGCAATAGCTTCTGCCATTGGCGGTAGCAATTGCGGTTAACAGGGAGAGGCGCTGAAATGCGCTTCTCCCTATTTTTTTTGGACTCCGATTGACGACTACACTCCTTTTTGGGTTAACTGCAACCAAACCCTTGACTTCGGGTGAGCTAATGAGGGAGGTACGAAATGCTCTGCGCCCGCTCTTCCTACAGTAGAGACCGGCAGGTGTTCAAGAAGAGGTTCTTTCCATCTGTTATCCTGCTGTTTCTCATACCGGTTTCCATTTGCGCCCAGGGGAGCGGCAGGGCTTCAACTGGCACGGGTGGCAACCATGTCATCCAGGGTTATGTGTTCTTTCCTTCCGGGCGGAGAGCTGAAGGTTCGATCCAGGTCAAGCTACAGAGCTACTCTTCCGGCGAGATCTCGGTAATGGCAGATACAGGCGGATCGTTTACGTTCGGCTCGCTGGCGCCAGGCAGTTACACAGTGGTTGTGAGCGCCGGTGGGGGGTATGAGATTGCCCGCGAGAGAGTCTTTATTGACGAGGATGCGAACCTTTCGAGATCTGGGATTCCCGCTCCCAACGCGGCCCGCAGGTTTACGGTCATGATACACCTGCAACCAAAACTCGAAGCCAATCGCGCCAGGGCCTCCGTGTTAAATGCAGCGCTCGCGGAAGTACCAGAAGGCGCTCGCAAACTATACGAAAAAGGTTTAGAGCTAGCTCAGTCCGGCGAAAAGTTGAAAGCAGTCGATAAACTGAAGGCTGCCGTCTCGCTCTATCCGAAATTCCCGTTGGCACTCAATGAACTCGGCGTCCAGTATCTGAAGTTGGGGTGGGCCGATAAGGCGGTCGAAGTTCTCAAGACTGCGACAGAACTTAGTCCCGATGCTTTCACGCCCAGACTTAATCTGGGAATTGCCTTGTTGGAAGCAAAGCAATTTATTGAGGCGGAGGTGCGGTTGCGCGAGGCTTTGAAGCAAAACGCGTTTGCCCCCACGGCTCACATGTATCTGGGGCTTGCGTTAACCCGTCTCGGGAACTATGACGAGGCTGAAAAGGAACTGCTGCGGACGATTGAGTTGGGAGGTAACCAACTAGCATTGGCGCATTACTATCTCGGTGGGATCTACTGGAAAAAGCGCGATTACGGTCGGGCGGTCGAGGAGTTGGAGACATATCTTCGTTTGAGCCCCAACGCCGCAGATGCCGAACGTGTGCGCGCCACTATCAAAGATATGCGTAAGCGGAGTGGAATAAAATAAATTTCAAGAGAAGGGGTGACAGTTAATGTTTACGAATCAAATCAGTTCATTTGCTCTCTTAAGACGATCAGCTTTCTCAAGTTTTGCTCTTGCAGCTTGTATGGTGCTCTCGTATGGCCTTTCGGTTAATGCTCAGAATCCTGGCAGTTCGCGTGACATACCCGGCGAGGGCTCTAACACAATTCAAGGACGCCTTTATTTGCCGGCCAGTCAATCACTGGCAGGCACAGCGTTCAAGGTAAGACTGGAGAGTAGCAACGTGTTCAGCACGCCCTCGACCGTGACGGATCAGGACGGCGCCTTCAGGTTCAACAGTCTGCCACCTGGCACTTTTACAGTTGTTGTCGATGGAGGCAAAGAGTATGAAACATCGCGGGAGCCCGTGAATCTTGACCATCACGGTGGCGGCCGTGTGGTTACCGTCGCGGTGCAAATGCGGCTTAAGGCAAACTCTTCCAACCCGGCGTTTGCGAACGTGCCGCAGCCGGCGATCGACCTTTATCAAAAAGGACTGGCGGCCGGACAGAAGGGCAATGCCAAGAACGCTGTAGAGTTACTTAACAAGGCGGTAATCGCATCCCCCGGTTTTACCCTTGCCCTAAATGAGCTTGGCATCCAGTATCTCAAACTCAGTCAGTGGGACAAGGCAGCGGAGACGTTCGAATCACTGTTAAAACTGCGCGCGACTGATGCGACCACGCAACTCAATCTCGGCATCGCCCTCTTCAATCAGAATAAGTTGGACCAGGCGGAAACGCACTTGCGAGAGGCCCTCAAACTCAAGAGCAACGGCCCCAACGCCCATTACTATCTTGGTATGACACTCCTCAAGACAAAGCGTTACGAAGAGGCTGAAAAAGAGCTTCAGCTTGCGGTCAGCAATGGCGGGGAGAACATTGCGTTGGTTCACAAGTATTTAGGCGGTCTTTATCTCGCCGCCCACAAGAACGCTGCATCTGCCGACGAACTGGAAAAATACCTTCGTCTTGATCCGAAGGCTGCTGACGCCGAACGAATTAAGGGCACAATCAAAGAGCTTCGCGCCAAACAATAACCGTCATATGAGCGTTTTCAACCACCGTCGGGGGCGCCACCTTTTTGTAGTTGTCTCATGCCTGTCTTTGGCGGTTAGTTTGGCCCGGGGGCAAAACCCACCAAACCAACCGCAGCAGCCTCAGGCCGACGTAATCCGCGTTCACACCGAACTCGTGCAAACGGATGCCATGGTCTTCGATCAGAAAGGCCGCTTCGTGAGCGGTTTGAAAGCCGAGCAGTTTGTTCTAAGGATTGACAACAAACCACGAAGCATTGCTTTCTATGAGAGCGTTGCATCCGGGAGTCTTCGTGAAACAACGAAAGCTGAAGCGGATCGCACCGCCGCGGTGACGAATCCCTCTTCACCCACTCCGCTGGCCCCGGTAGCCAATGGTCGCACGGTTATCTATTTTGTCGACGACCTTCATTTGGCCCCAACCAGCCTCGTGAATACTCGCAAAGCGTTGCTCGACTTCATTGATCACGGCATGCTCGAACGGGATCAAGTGGCAATCACCTCAGCCAGCGGCCAAATAGGTTTTCTCCAGCAGTTCACCGATGACAAAGTCGCTCTGCGCGCTGCGGTCGCACGGCTCAACTATCGAGCGAATACCAAGATAGACATGGAGAACCCGCCCATGTCTGAATATATCGCCCTTAAAATTCGCGAGGGCGACGAACAAACTATTACTTACTACACACAGCAGGTACAACAGCAGAATTGCTTCAAAGCAGGGAACAATCTTATTTGTACGGTGTCTCCGCAATCAGCCAGGGCAATGGTGAAGCAGCGCGCCCAGGGGATAGTGATAAACGCCGCGCCGGATACAGACAACACACTGCGCCTGTTAGAAGGACTCATGCGGAGCGCCGGCCAACTACCCGGACGCAAGCTGGTCTTTCTTGTCTCTGACGGATTCTATTTGAACGATGTCAAAACGGGTTCGCGCGACAGAATCAAACGCATTACTGACGCTGCCGGGCGGGCCGGCGTCGTGATTTATACACTTGATGCTCGCGGCCTCATCAACGAAGGTCTCGACGTAACCAATAACCGACCGATGGATTCAAAAGGCATGACCTCATCCACAGGTGAGATTTCTTCATCGCAGGACGGCCTGAACGCGCTCGCCGCAGATACTGGCGGTCGCGCCTTTCGCAACACCAACGCGCCAATGGCTAAGTGGATAAATAAGGTGCTTGATGAGACCGCTAACTATTACTTGCTCGCGTGGACCCCGGATAGTGAAGAGCAGAAGAGAGGTAAGTTCAAAAACATCTCAGTGAGCATAGCGGGCCGACCCGATTTGACGGTCCGCCTGCGTCAAAGCTATTTCAAGACCGCTCCTTTACCACTGTTGACGATCAACAAGAAAGCCGAGAAGGATCCGACCAAGGCGCGTGAAGATGATATGCGTCTGATTGTCGACGCCCCTGTTTCACAACGCCAGATGCCAACTGAACTGACGCTCAACCTGGCGCAAATGCCCGGCGTTGGAACTCGCCTTAACGCGACGTTACAAATAAGTCGAGAGTTTCTGACGTTTGAGCTCGACGACGGCAAGGAGAGCGCCGATGTAGATATCGCCGGAATTTTTTATAACGATAAGGGGAAACCTATAAATAGTTTTGTGGGGCGCTTGAAAATCTTTCCTGTCCCTGAAAACTCATCCCCGAAAAATCGTCCGGTAGTCTATGGTTTTCACGAGTGGTTGCCTGCCGGTCTGTTTCAGGTGCGAGTAGGCGTGCGTGACCTCAAGAGCGGAAAGACTGGCAGTGCCATGCAGTGGATTCAGATCCCAAATCTATCTGGCCAATAGCGCGGTAGCAAAGTAGAGAACCAGTCCGGAGAATTCCTGCGAATGAGGGACGTAACGGACTTCGATCTGGTCTAGCTCAAATTGAGATCCAGCAAGTGTCCGAGTTTCTCCTTCTTAGTTCGGAGATAACCCGCAGCCTTCTCGGTGGGCGGTACTTCCATAGAAATTCGTTCGACAATCCTCAAACCGGCTTCTTCAAGCGCGCGCAGCTTGAGCGGATTATTTGAAATAACCCGGACACGACAGAGGCCCAGATCGAAAAGGATTTCCGCACACTGCCGATACTCACGCAGGTCCACCGCGAGTCCGAGCTGTTCGTTTGCCTCGACCGTGTCGGCGCCGTTGTCCTGCAGCGCATAGGCGCGAATCTTGTTTAGGATTCCGATTCCACGGCCTTCCTGCTGCTGGTAAACTATCGCGCCGCAGCCTTCCATCTCGATCATTTCCATTGTTTGATGGAGTTGCGCCCCGCAGTCACACTTAGTGGATCCAAATACATCACCAGTCAAACATTGCGAATGGATGCGCACGAGCGTCGGTGTCTCGCGCAGCATCTCCCCCTTGAAGAGCGCGACAAATTCTTCGTCGCTCACCAGCGAACGGTAGCCCGCAATCTTAAACTCCCCCCACTCGGTAGGTAGCGCTGCGACGGCCACCCGCTCCACGGAAAGGCTCGCATTGGTCCACGCACACTCTTGAGTTGGTTGTTCAGTCAACCGAAGTCTCCTTCTGTATCCAGTACAGCGATTAGCAGGTCCGCTCTGCGCGGAAGTTTGATTATAGGAGTAGGCCAGATTTGCTACAAGCAGCCCTTAGTTTGAAGGAGACGCACGATCGCGGGATTCGATGGGGCGATCGGTCATGGCCTCTAACGGTCGGCTCTTTCCCGGCCTTGGCCATTATGACAATAAGATTGCTACGACCTGACTCGCGCGCTAAGATGCTTGCGTCCTTCGTGATTCGTGCTTAGTCAGAAATCCGCAACTGTAAGTTGTGCTTCAAAAGCCAGGGATTGCATGCCCAGTGAAAAGAATATTGAAGATGACTCGGGCCTGACGCGGTCGCTTGAAATAGGATCAACCCAAAAACCAAATCAACACCAGCGGCGGCCGGCGCTCGTCTCGCTCAGGGGCGAATTAATGGCGGTCCCAATTCCGTTGGAGCGTGACGAAGTCACGATTGGGCGGGCACTGGAGGCTGACGTTCGCCTTAACGACACGCGCGCCTCGCGGCTGCACGCGCGCATTTCCACTCACAGAGACGCCCACGGCGGTGGAGACTGCTATCGCATTACCGACCTGGGCTCCACTAACGGCACTACAGTCAACGGAGAAATTATCAACGAAGCGATTCTCAACGATGGCGATAAGATCGTTATCGGCGATCATCTATTTCGCTTTGACATGCTGGATGAAATCGATCGTGAATTTCAGCAGCAGATCCATCGGCTCATCGCCCATGATGAACTCACGGGATTGCTGACAAGCAAGTCGTTCTTTTCGGAACTGCGTCGAGAGGCGGCGCGGGCCGAGATCGAATCGCGCCCTTTTTGCGTCCTCATGATGGACCTGGACCACTTTAAGGAAGTTAATGACACCTACGGACATCTGGTGGGCAGCAAGACTCTCGAAGAAACCGGACGCGTGATCAAGGAAGCCTTGCGCGCAGGCGATGTAGCATCCCGATTTGGCGGCGAGGAGTTTGCAGCGTTTTTACTTGATGCGAATTATGCGCAGGGACTTGTTGCTGCCGAACGGGTTCGAGTCGCGATGGAGCAGCACAAGTTTTCAGCAAGTCGGATGGCCGCACCGGAAACGGATGTTACGCACCGCGTCACTATAAGCATTGGAGTCGCGGCGTTTCCCGACGATGCCACCGATCCAATTCAGTTGGTAGAACTCGCCGATTCGGCGCTCTACCGAGCTAAACGAAGCGGCCGAAATCGGATCTGCGCCTACCGTCCTTCGTTGGCCGGAACGGAAGCCTTACACCCCAGGCGCGATTCCTGACAGTGCAACGATTCCCAGTTTCAAGGCGTCTTCTTTATGAAACGCCACGGTTCGTCGCGCGTTTAAGTCAAACGAGTCTGGTTCGTTTCACCCTTGGTTGCGCCCTCTTATTTGAGCCGTGTATGCTTCTTTCGCAAACTGTTGCCGTAGATCTTAGTTACCCCCGAGTTTCCTGTGCCTACAAAACTTAACCTTGCGAGTAAGCCGTTTACGAATCGTTCGCTGCCATGGGCGGTGACGGCGCTGGTAATTTTCGTTTCACTTGTTTCACTGTTCTTCATCGTGCGGGCCAACCGGCGCGCGTCGCTGGAGGCGCAGGCAATCCAGAATGACATCAACGGTTTGCGCCAGCAGGAACAGACGCTCCGTCGGCAAGCGGAAGCGGTGAAGGCTTCGCTCACTCCCGAACAACAACAGACTCTGAGCTCCGCTCACACACTTCTGGATCGCAAACACTTCTCATGGTCTCTGCTATTCGCTGATTTGGAAGCGGCGCTACCTGGGAATGTCCGGGTTAAGCGAATCGACGTTCGCGGAGTAACCAAGCAAGGGGATCAACTATTGACTGAGTTGGAGCTCGCGGTGATTGCGAAGAGCCCCTCGATCGTCACTGAGATGATTGCACAAATGGACCGCGGCGGCATCTTTCACGCTGAGCTTCGCTCGCAAACCCTGCAGCGAGGACGTGGCGAAAGCGGAGCTGAATATGAGTTGTTCGTCGTTTACAGACCCCGCGCTGGAGCAGCTATTGATACCGCAGCGGCGGTAGCTTCAATCGTGACCTCTGACGTCGTGCAGGGAGGAGTGCGATGAACGAAAAACCAGGGCCAAGCCGACCAGCGAACAGTCGCAACCTAATCAGCACTCGCCTCGCGAAGCTAAACATATCCCGGCAGAACGGAGTCCTCGGTCCAGCCGAACTCGTAGCGCTGGCGGGCAGCGGTCTTATCCTGCTGCTTGTCTTGATCAGCTATCTTTATTTTTTGGTGCCTGCTCGCTCTCGGGTCGACTCGTTGAAGCTGGAACGCACACGTTTGCAAGCTCAGTTACAAACCTCTCGGGCCGTCGTACTCAAGGGACAAACGACTGAGGCAACTGTGCACACGATTACGCAGAGCCTTGACGGCTTCGAGTCTAAACGGTTGGTAAGCGCTGATTCGGGGCGCATGGGCCTTTACGACACTCTCAACCAACTTATTCGGAAGAACGGTTTGCGTAACACGTCGGGGCCTACCTACACACCACTGGATCCGACCGGACAAAAGGCGGGCTCGTCTGGAGCGAAATCCGCCAGTGCCAAGTGGCAGAGTATCTATCCGGGGATTGCCATCAGTTTGACCGTTGAAGGGCAATATCAAAGTCTCCGGCGATTCGTGCGCGACATAGAAATTGATAAGCAGTTCATCATTATTAATAGCGTTGAGTTGGAAAGCGCAACTGAAACGAATAGTCCAACCCAGGCTGAAGGGGCAGCGGCAACCGGCGCGCGCGGAACTCTGGTTAGTCTACGTTTGGAGTTGGCAACTTACTTCCAACGCAGCGCGGGTGAAACTCCGCCAGCGGACGGGGCAAGTCACTGAGTATTATGCGCACTGGGATTAGTAGTCCGAGCGAACGTAAGAAACTAATCGGGGCGGCAGTCCTTGGGTTGGTGGCCATTGTGTTGCTCTGGTGGACCTTCATTGGGTTTGGCAGCAGTTCAAATAGCGGTTCGCCAAGAACTACGCCAACGCCCACACCCGCTCTGGCAATCCGCAACAATAGTAGGACTCAAACTGAGCTACCGGCTGAATCTAGGGCTGATCTCCTGGATCAATTGCGCCCGGTCAACTGGGAATTTTCAACCCCTGCTGTGGCGGAAGCGAGACGCAATATCTTTGTTTACTACGAACCCCCTCCGCCTGCTCCGAAAGTGTCGACGGTGCCGACGCCAACCCCGACTCCTATTCCGCCAGTGTTATTGGCCAACCTATCTCCGGGAATGGTCTTTGCGCGGACGGGCGATTTTGCTTTGGAACTTGCCGGCGACAAATTCACTCCCGGTCTCCGCGTCGTTGTTGACGGCACCGAACTCCCGACTCGCTTCCTGGGCCCTCAACAGGTTTCTGCGAATGTGCCGGCTGCTTTAATCGCAAACCCAGGTGCGCGTCAGGTGATGTTGCGCTCGGCGGACGGTAAGCTCTACTCAAACAGCGCGACACTCAACATCGGCGCCCCCCCCACTCCGAATTACACATACGTCGGGATCATTGGCACACCGCGCTTTATCGACACCGCGATTGTGCAAGATAAGTCCAACAAGGAACTCTTGAACATCCAACGAGGGGATCTTCTGGGTGGCAGATTTCGCGTGACCAGCATTTCCGAGAAAGAATTGGTTCTCGTTGACAACACGCTGAAGATCAAACACACGCTCGCTTTCTCAACGCAAGGTGAAAGAGGCAACCCCTTGCAGCGACCTACGCCCAGGGTGGAGAGTGAAGATGATGAACCCTAACCTCTATGGACCACACCACAAGATATGGAGGATGACCCCCGGGTCCAGTGAGCTGCGGTTTAGTTCTCCGCACACCTCTCGTAGCCATCAACAGCAAGGTTACGCACTTGTAGCGCTGTTGGCTGTCATGACCGTGATAGCAATCTTCGCCCTTGCGGCGGCGCCCGGCATTCGTCAACAAGCCCTACGCGAGCGCGAACGCGAAGCTATCTTTCGCGGCGAGCAGGTGGCTGAAGCGATCCGCGTTTACTACTCTTATCAGGATGGCAGGCTCAACCGGAAAGGCACTCAAGGTCTCCCCACATCAATGGACCAACTCCTTGAAGGTGTTCCCAGCGGCACCAAGAAGCTGCAAGTGTTGCGCGCTTCCGCGGCGCGAGATCCTCTTTCAGATTCTGGTGAGTGGCGATTAATCCGACCGAGTGGACCAGAGATGTCAGACTTCGTGCGAGAGGTTATGCTCTACTCGGAGAATATTCGTCCGACCACAAGAGACCAGCAACTCAAAGCACAAGAACAAGTTATGGTCCCTTTCGTGATTCCAGGCGGAGGCTCCGGCATCAGCGGCTCGGCATCGGTACGAGATGATAATTACTCTGGTCCTTTCATTGGCGCTGCCAGTCGGAGCGACAATAATTCCGTGATTTACTATTACGGCATCGCTCGACACGATGGCTGGATCTTCACTCCGTTCTTTAGGTGACATCGTTGACCGATCATAAATCCTGAACCTTCGCCTCGCTCATTCTTGTATGGACCACCTCCATGGTTTATGTACGTCAAGAACGAGATTGCTTCTGGAAGAGCTTGGACCATGAGCCGTGAATACCTCATGCCCCGCATTAAGAATCTTTCCGCGCCCTCAATTGCGTCGCACCACGCATCAAATTATTTTTCACGTTAATGTAATAAGTTGTTGACATTAAGGACATTTGCGTTTATATAGCAAGATGTTGTGCGCCGCTTACTCTAGCCCACAAGAGAGAAGTACACACATTATCTTGTGGTTGGTAACCGGGAAACAAAATTTTTGAAGGAAGGAGCACATAGAGCTTATGGCAACTAAAAAAGGTGGAAAGAAGAAGGCAGCGAAAAAGGCAGCCCCCAAAAAGGCAGCCAAGAAGAAAGCAGCCAAGAAGAGATAACTCGGAGCAGTACGCTACAACAGCAACCCTCGATTGGCGCACACAAATTTCTGAGGCCAGCAGGGCTTTCAAAAAGAACGACGAGACCTTCAAGCGAAACTCGTCGTTCTTTTTTTGTTTTGCGCGCTCTTCAAACGTGAGTCTGTTAAGTTGATCACGGTCCAATGATTCGTGTCGCTCTAGTAGAGCCTGAGATTCCGCCCAACACCGGGAACATTGCCCGGCTCTGCGCGGCCACGAAGAGCCCGCTCCACATCGTTGGCGCCACCGGCTTTCGCATGGACGATAAAGCGGTGCGTCGCGCAGGATTAGATTACTGGCCCGAGGTTATACTTCATCGCCATCCAAGCCTGAATGATCTTTATGATTATCTTCCCGACACAAGGTTTCTTTATCTAACTACCAAGGCTGATAGGAACTACGCCGACTGGGCGTTTAGTGAAGATGATTGTTTGGTTTTTGGCCGAGAAACACGCGGTTTGCCCGAAGCAACATTAAGAGCAAATTGGGAACGCTGTCTCACAATTCCCATCCTGAATCCTAATATCCGCAGTCTCAACCTGGCCACGGCGGTCGGTATAGTTCTTTACGAAGCATTGCGTCAGACCAACGCCTTTCCCCCCATAAATCAGAGAACCTAACGGATTATCCTGGCTCCATCGCGGGCGACGGCTGAACATCTCACGCGGTTTCGAGCGAAGCGTCTTTGGAAGTTGGGCGATGCCTTGTTAAGATGTGCGGTTTCGCTTAGTCGAATATATTTAACTGATCACAACTGTGTAGGGAATAATGAGCCAAGAACGAAGAGACATCCGCAACATCGCCATCATTGCTCACGTCGATCACGGCAAGACCACTCTGGTTGACGCCATGTTGAAACAATCGGGCACATTTCGTGAAAACGAAGCAGTCCGCGACCGGGTCATGGATTCAATGGATCTGGAACGCGAACGCGGTATCACGATTATGGCCAAGAACACGTCCGTACACTACAAGGATGTGAAGATAAATATCCTGGACACCCCGGGACACGCAGACTTTGGCGGCGAGGTCGAGCGCGTATTGAAGATGGTGGACGGAGTAATGCTGCTGGTAGATGCCGCCGAGGGCTGTTTGCCCCAAACACGATTTGTCCTACGCAAAGCCCTTGAGGCGCGCCTTCCGGCGATTGCGGTAGTCAACAAGATCGACCGGCAGGATGCTCGACCCGAAGAAGTGGTCAATGAAATCTACGAGCTCTTTCTTGATCTCGATGCTACGAATGAACAAATAGAGTTTCCCATACTCTATGCAATCTCACGTGACGGAATTGCGAAAAAGTTGATGGCCGACGAGTCCACCAATCTGAAGCCCTTGTTTGACCAGATCGTTGAGACGATCCCAACGCCTAAGCAAATTCGCAGTGATTCGTTGCAGTTGCTGGTTGCAAATCTCGACTACAGTGAATACGTAGGAAGACTGGCGATTGGAAGAATCTTTTCTGGGGAGATCGCTCTTGGTGATCAGGTCTCGGTGGCGAAACCCGATGGCTCATTCCAAAAGGTACGCGTTTCTCAACTCTATGCTTTCGAGGGACTGAAACGAGAACCGATCCAGCGAGCTGGGTTCGGTGAGATCGTCGCCCTGGCTGGGATCGACAACATCGAGATCGGTGACACCATCACCTCCGTGGATAACCCTCAACCACTGCCGGTGATTGCGGTTGACGAGCCTACGATCTCGATGATTTTTGGTGTCAATAATTCTCCGTTTGCTGGGAAAGATGGCAAATTTGTGACTTCGCGACAGGTTAGGGAACGCCTCGAACGGGAAACCCTGGGAAATGTGGCGATCCGCGTGGAGATCGCGCCTGAGTCGCCCGATTTGTTCAAAGTCTCGGGGCGAGGGGAATTGCAGTTGTCAATTCTTATCGAGATGATGCGTCGCGAAGGTTACGAAATGCAGGTCTCGAAACCTGAGGCCATCACGCGCGTAAGCGAGGGTCGCACGCTGGAGCCAATTGAACTGGTGGTGATCGATTGTCCGGAAGAGTTCATCGGAGTAGTTACTGAAGCCGTGGGACGTCGCAAAGGGCAAATGACGAAGATGATCAACCACGGTTCTGGTCGCGTTCGTCTGGAGTTTGAAACACCGTCACGTGGCTTGATTGGTTTTCGCAATGAGTTCTTAACTGAGACAAAAGGGACCGGGCTTCTCAATACAATGTTTCTGCGTTGGGGTGATTGGCAGGGTCCGTTGCGCGGACGTGCAACCGGATCTCTGGTTGCCGACCGCACGGGGGAAACCACCACGTACGCGCTGTTCAACTTACAAGAGCGGGGAACCTTGTTTGCTCGTCCTGGCATAAAAGTCTATGAGGGGATGATCATTGGGGAAAATGCGCGGGCCGTAGATTTGGATGTCAACGCAATCAAGGAAAAGAAGTTGACCAACATGCGTGCCGCCTCCGCCGATGATGCGATGCGGCTCGTGCCACCGAAGGAACTTTCCCTTGAGCAAGCAATCGAATTTATCGGTGAGGATGAACTCGTAGAGGTAACGCCGCAGAGTATTCGTCTACGCAAGCGAGTGTTGCGCTCAAACGAGCGGCCAAAGAAGAAAGAAGGTTGAGACTCAGCACATGAGTTCCAACTTCGTGAACGCATTGGCCGGTGGTCGGCTTTATCCGTTAACCGATCGAAGCCTCTCGCAATTGTCACACGCTGAACAGGTAACGCGGTTGGCCGACCAGGGTGCGACTCTTATCCAGTTGCGGGAAAAGCTGCTCTCCCCATTTGAGTTTTACAATGAGACCGCCGCGGCCATGCGTGTGGCACGCGATCGGAACGTAAAGATCATAATCAACGATCGCGTGGATATCGCCCTGGCGCTCAAAGCTGATGGCGTTCATCTGGGCCAGGATGATCTACCGCCTGAGGCTGCGCGTCGGCTTCTCGGTCCCCGAGCCATCATTGGATTTTCAACTCACAACCCCGAGCAAGCGCGGCTCGCGGCGAATCTTCCCATCGATTACATCGCCATCGGCCCGCTGTTTGCCACATCGACAAAGGTAGCTTCCGAACCTCTGGTGGGTTTGACCGGATTACGACCGGTGCGCCTGGTCGTGGGCCAAATACCCCTGGTGGCCATCGGGGGGATCACCTCCGGCAACAGCAAGGATGTCATTGCCGCCGGCGCCGACGCCGTGGCCGTGATCAGTGACCTTTGGGCCTCCCAAACCGGGTTTTCCGCTCACGTTCGAGCGTTTGAGCGAACCTTGTAGACCCGCTGTTTCCTAAGAAAATTAGATAAAGCTTGCGTTTAACCTAGTTATGCGAGAGAATCCCTATGCCAATCGGGGCGAAGGATGCCCCAGCTACCTCCTGCGATTCATCACCTCTTTTTCGGAGCCACAAGCTACATGAGTTTCTTTGATCTGCCGCCCATTATCGAGCGAATGCTGCTCGTCTCAGACAAGATCAGCGACCTCAACTTCTCCGTCGGCCAACTGCCGCAAGTAGAAGTGAATGGGAAACTGACTCCCGTGCAGCCAATGGGAATGCAGAAGCTCACGCCGTACCAAACAGAGATCATCGCGATGTCCCTGATGCACGGGAATCCCGATGCCGCGGAACGGCTCGCGACAACCGGAACAGCCGATCTGAGTTATTCACTGCCATCGCGCGCGCGTTTTCGTGTCAATATCTTTCAGCAGCGCGGCGTCTACTCAATTGTGATGCGAGTTATTCCCACGGATATCCCGACGTTGAAGTCACTGGGACTACCGGGGCAGCTCGAGGAGATTGCCGAGCTTCGCAATGGCCTGGTCTTGATGACTGGCCCCACTGGGTCGGGAAAAAGTTCCACTCAAGCGGCAATCATCGACATCATCAACGAGAAAAAGCACTACCATGTAGTTACCATCGAGGATCCGATCGAATACTTGCACTCACACAAGAACTCCACGATCAATCAACGCGAAGTCGGGCAGGACACTAAAGATTTTCCTTCAGCCTTGCGAGCGACGTTGAGGCAAGCACCCAAAGTGATTCTGATCGGCGAGATGCGAGACTTCGAGACTACCGAAATTGCTCTCGAAGCGGCTGAGACCGGCCACCTCGTACTTTCCACGCTTCACACCATCGACGCCTCGAAAACCGTGGATCGAATAATTGGTCTTTATCCTAAGAATGAAGAGCAGGTGATCCGGACCCGCCTGGCCCAAACATTTCGCTACATTATTTCTCAGCGCTTGATTCCAAGAGCTGATCGACGCGGGCGAATCGCGGCGGTTGAGATTCTGCGTTCAAGTCCTCGTACGCGTGAATACATTGAATCCGGCGAAGCCGACGGCAAATCGTTACTTGACGCGATGAGGGACGGGAAACTTGATGGCATGCAGGATTTTGACACTGTGATCAGGGAAATGGTGGAGGCCCGCATCATCTCGATCGATGACGCGCTCACATTCGCGACCAACCCAAACAACCTGCAACTTACCTTGAAGGGCGTTACCGCCACAGACCCCTATCTCCAGCGAGGTGGCATAGAAGTGCCGACACCGAGGTTGGCGGAAACCGGCTCGATGTTGAGCATGATCGAATAAGCCTGGATCGGAAACCGAAACAGATAACCCTTGAAACCTTATGATTATCGTTTGTCAGGACTGCGGTTCGCGTTTACAAGTTGACGAGGCGAAAGTGCCCTCACGGCCTTTCTCCGTTCGCTGCCCCAAGTGTAATAGCAGCATCAATTCGGCTAACTCCAGCGCCGACGCAGCCCATAGCGCTCTTGCGCTCGGTGAATCGCCCGCCACGGGCCACCATCGGTTTGAACGACCTCCTCTTCCCGCACCGCAATTCGATCTGGGTTCCAATGCCAAAGAAAACAAGACCTCGGTTAACGCCACAGACAAATTGGCTGAACTACTTTCCGGATTGTTGAGCCAGCAAGCAACGACGGTTGCGAATTCGTCGAGCATGCGGCCGTCCTGGAATCCCCGCAAAGCTCTGGTCTGCATCGCGGAGGACAACCGCGAAAAGTTAGCTCGCGGTTTGGCGGAAAACGGCTTTCAGGTCTTTGTCGCGGAAGATACGAGTCAAGCTGTCGAACGCATGCGCGAAAACCAACTTGATGTTGTCGTGCTTGACCAGAGATTCGATCCGGTCGAACAAGGCTCAGTTTTCGTGACCCGCGAAGTCACCATGCTCCGTCCAATGCAACGTCGCCGCTTGTTCTTCGTTTTAATATCGCCGACGCTGCGAACAATGGATGCCCACGCTGCGTTTCTGAACAATGTCAATGCTACCCTCAACCTAAGCGACGTTGATGAATTACCGGAGCTTTTGGAACACCGGGTCCGGGAGTACAACGATCTTTACAAAGACTTCAATGTCGCGTTAGGAGTCCCAGCGCTTTAAGTGCCAGGAGTAGTGACAGCTTTATCTTTGAGGGCCACGCAGAGTGGCCCTCTTTTTTGTTGACCAAAATTTGCGGTCCGAGGAAACTCCGATCGCAGGCAAAGCGGTGGAGAGCGTGTCCAATTCAGTTGGCATTTGGTAAGCTGTGCACGTTTTTCTTGTCGATTCGGAGCTGAGATTTTATGAGCCGCCACGATTCCGATGCAGACGCCAGGTTGGACCAAGCGACAGTTGCAGTCCACGGCGGCGAACAGCCTGATGCGCAGCCCTTTGGCGCCGTCGTTTCTCCGGTATTTCATTCATCGACGTATGCGTTCGGCAGTTTTGCGGAGATGAGGCGGTATGCGCGCGGAGAATTGCCCGAAGCCTACTTTTATTCGCGCTACGCAAATCCAACCGTAGCCGAAGCGGAGCGAAAGATTGCCGAGCTGGAAGGCGCGGAAGCCTGCGTGGTCACGTCGTCAGGCTCGGCCGCGACCTTCTGTGCGTTGGTTGCGCTTTGCGAGACCGGCGACGAAGTGATCGCCAGCGACTCAGTGTATGGTGGAACCGTTAAGCTTCTGACCAAGGTGCTCAACCGCTTCGGCATACGTTCGCGACTAATCGCCTTGGAAGAGGTTGCCAGTTTGGGCAAACTTCGCAGTGAGCGCTCGCGAGTATTTTGGTTTGAGACCCCAGCTAATCCTCTCAACCGAATCATCGATCTGCAAATGGCCGCCCAACTCTCCCGAGAGGCCGGACTTTTCTCACTCGTTGACAACACGTTTGCTTCGCCTGTTTTGCAGCAACCAATTTCCCATGGAATAGACGCGGTAATGCACAGCGCCACGAAATATCTGGGCGGCCATTCTGACTTAACTGCCGGCGCCATCGCCGGACGCAAAGACTTCATTGATCGCGTGCGGCAGATCTCAGTGATGGTCGGCACCACTCTCGATCCCGCCGCGGCATACCTGCTCTCGAGGGGAATGAAGACGCTGGAACTACGCGTCCGCGCGAGCTGCGACAATGCGTTGCGCGTTGCCCGCGCGCTTGGATCCCACCAGAAAGTCGCGCGAGTTTATTATCCCGGCTTGGAAGACGATCCCGGATACGCGTTGGCGAAACGACAGATGAGTGGATTTGGAGGTGTAGTTGCAATTGACGTCGCCGGCGGCGAACCAGAGGTTGAGCGACTCTTCAACTCGCTCCGGTTGGTTCGCACAGCGCCGTCGCTCGGCGGCGTCGAGACGTTGGCGAGTTATCCGCTATATTCATCGCATGCTGGTTTCTCTGATGAACAGCTCAGAGCCGCCGGCGTCTCTGCAGCGACGGTGCGCTTCGCCATCGGCATCGAGGCAGCCGACGACATAGTCTCTGATATCAGGCGGTCGCTGGATAGCATTTAACGCGAAGGTTGATGCGCCGCATCACCGCTTAACATTATGGAAATCAAGCTTTTGTTAACCCTTGATCTGCGCGAGCAGGCAGCGCTCCAGGCGGCGCTGGTCACTCATGGCGCGCCAGACGCGCTGGTAACGCTCGCGCTGACGGGCGGGTGTCGAATTTCATCTCTGGAGGAGGCTCGGCAACTTCGGAAATGGCTCGCGGAGGCACGTACCGCTGGCGGAACTGACTTTGCCTCTTTCCATGTTATCGAGCGCGCTCTGGTGGACTTTGGCGCGTGAAACTCCAATGCTTAGGAACCGAGTCGGCAATAGAACGCAGTTTGAAGACAGCTTTAGCCCGCACCGTTGCGAAATCAGCAACCCAAAAGTTGTACTGTAGAACCTCTTGAATGGCAGCCATGCCCCACGTTGTTACTCTGCCGCGCCGCTATGGCCAAACCGGATGGTGACTGAAATCCAATTAGCCTACGGCACAGATTCGTTGAATTTCGTATTTGACGAAAACCGCTTCGAGGTCCTGGGCGGAAACTCGCCGGATGAGAAGCCGTTAACCGACATCGAAATCGGCGATGTTTTCAGCGCGCCCATTGGATCACCGCCTCTTGACGATCTCTTTTCGCCGGGCGACTCCGTGCTGATTGTTGTCTCCGATGCCACGCGGGCTACGGCCAGTGCACAGATCGTTAACCTGCTCGTGCGGAGGCTGATTCAAAACGGAGTGGCACCCGGGAATCTGGCCATCATCTTTGCTACCGGAATTCATCGTCCCGTCTCGCCTGCCGAAAAGCTCGAACTGCTCACTCCGTTTATCGCGCAACGGGTGAAAACAATCGATCACGATGCGTACGATCCTTCGACTATGGCCTGGCTGGGGACGACGGCGCGTGGCACGCCGGTAGAAGTCAATCGAGCACTGAAGGATTTTGATCATGTCGTTCTCACGGGCGCCATTGGATTTCATTACTTCGCAGGGTTTACCGGAGGACGAAAATCAATTTGTCCGGGCCTCGCATCCGCACGTACGATTGAGGCCACGCACTTGCTAGCGCTCGATTTTGATAACGGCGGGCGTCGGGCCGGAGTTGGGCCGGGCTTGCTTGATGGAAATGCGGTTCACGAAGAATGCGAACGAGTAGCGGCGATGATCGAACCGCGGTTCATCATCAACAGCGTGGTTGACGATCGGGGTCGGGCGGTTCGAATTTATGCGGGCGACTGGCGCGCGGCCCACGCGCGTGGTTGCGAAGCGTATCTGGCGAACCATGCAGTAGGGATTGGAGCGACGCGCGATCTCGTTATTGTTAGTTGTGGTGGCAGGCCCTATGACGTCAATCTCATTCAGGCCCACAAAGCGCTCGACATGGCTGCGCAAGCTTGCACCGAAGGTGGCACAATAGTCCTGCTGGCGCAGTGTATCGATGGCCTGGGCCACCCCAACTTCCTGAAGTGGTTTGCGGAAGAAAATTCGCGCGCTATGGAGATGCGGCTGCACGATGCCTACGCAGTTAATGGACAGACAGCATGGGCTTTACTAGCGAAGGCTGAGCGGTTCCGCATTCAACTGGTCTCCGATTTACCCGATGAAAGCGTACGGACTATGCGAATGAATCCGGTGCGTTCGTTAAGCGAGGCACTTGATCAAGCAGACTCTGATACGCTCGGTTACGTAATGCCCCGTGGGCAAGCGGTCTTACCGCGTTGGGTAAGGTAATGGTTGATTAAGTTAGTAGGCCGATGGCTGAACGATCACGGAAGGCAGAATCTAAGTAGCCACTGACGAAAACTCTTTGCGGGATCAGGTGGTCTTTCGTCATTTTCAGTATTTTGGGGCACACTAATCCTGAGCTGCCGCGGGGCGCTTCTTTTGTAATGAATTGTGAGACGACTTGTGTAGTTTCCTAGCTGGCCGGAATGGTAGCCGGGCTTATTGATTGGCTCGCCATCAAGACGGCTAGAAAGATCTTTTCCACATTATGTGCCTAGGCCACCAGCATGCCGAGCATGGCTAGCAGGCCTGAGACCGCCGCCTCGGAAATCTGTTCCGTGGCACCAACAGACGGTATGTCTCCGGGCAATGTCGTGTTTGTGGTCTGCGTTGTTTCATCGGGCGGTGGCGGGGCGAAGCCAACGGACGGGATATCGCCGGCCAAGGCGGAAGATGAAAGAGCACACGCAAGGACCATCGTCATCAGAAATCGTTTCATGGGAAGATTCTCCTTTGTAGGTTGGTGATGCAAGATTTCTTACATCTAGCACAATAAACCAACATCACGAAAGTTCTTGCAGGGAGTTGGCGGGGGAACTAGTATTCGCAGCTTAGTAGCAAGGTCTCTTGCACCCAGGAAGGAAAAGGGCACTTCACTCATGACGATAGCTTCACCGAAACTGGACGCTTCGCACTTAACCGCAAACGACGCAGCGCTTCGCAGATGTCAAACCGCCTTGGAGTTAAAGGACCAGGGTGATTACGCCGGGGCGCAGGAAGTGATGCGTCCTTTATGGGGGCGGGTAGGCGAACGCCCAGAGATCAAAGGCCTTCATCCATCCGTCGCTGCTGAAGTGTTGCTGTGCGTGGGAATCTTGACCCGATGGATTGGTAGCAGGAATCAGATCAAAGAATCACAAGACATCGCTCGGGATCTGATCAGCGAGAGTATTACTTTTCATGAATCAGCGGGAGACGTGAAGCAGGTCGCGGCAGCCCGAGCCGAACTTGCCTATTGCTATTGGCGTGAAGGCGCTCTGGAAGAAGCACGCATTATGTTCAACGACGCGCTGCAAAAACTCTCGACCGGCGGTAATACAAGAGCGAACGCACTTCTGGGACTGTCAGTAGTTGAGTGGTCAGCCTCGCGTTTTGATGAGGCCTTAAGGATCCTGACTGAAAACCGTGGGCTCTTTGAAAAGATTACGAATTATGCGATCAAAGGCGCCTATCACAGTCAACTAGCAATGGTGCTGCGAAAGCTTGTTCCTGCGGAGAAGCGGCATGACCATTTGAAGCGAGTGCTTGGGGAATATGAAAAGGCAGATCATTATTTCAAGTTAGCGCACAACAAGGTCTTTCGTGCCGACGTCAAGAATAATATAGGCAACGTCTTTCGAGAGCTGTCTCGATTCAAGGAAGCCCACGAGTATTTGGAACAGGCCCGACGCCTCAGAAGCATAGTCAGAGACAAGATCGGGATAGCCCAAATCGACGACACGCGGGCGCAAGTTTTGATTGCGCAGAGAAAGCACAAAGAAGCTGAAGCAGTTGCGCGTGGCTCGGTTCGAATTTTGGATAAGAGCGGACACCAGGTTCTGCTGGCTGATTCGCTGATCACCCAGGGAATTGCGCTGGCGCGAATGGGCAAGACCGATCAAGCACAGTTTACTTTCCAAAGAGCGATGGAAGTAGCTGTTCAGGTCGGG
>JANMVC010000517.1:0-13181 GCA_031392315.1 Pyrinomonadaceae bacterium
TACCGCACGCTTTCGCCGGGTGTGGTCAACGTTCATTCAACCACCTACGCCCGCGACTTCTTCGGCTTCGTCGACGCGCGCGAAGGCTCAGGCTCGGGCTCCATTCTCGATCAGGAAGGAAACATCCTGACGAATTACCACGTGATCGAGAACGCGCAGAAACTCTCCGTCAGCCTCGGCGGCCAAAAAGACTATCCGGCAAAACTGATCGGCGGCGACCCGGATACGGACCTCGCGGTGATCAGGCTGCTGGAGAAACCGCGCGAAGCTTTAACCGTGATTCCGCTGGGCGACTCCGACAAGCTTTCTGTCGGCCAGAAGGTGTTAGCCATCGGCAACCCGTTTGGTTTGGATCGGACGTTGACCACCGGGGTAATCAGCGGCCTGCAGCGACCGATTCGCGCCCGCAACGATCGTCCGATTGAAGGCGCAATCCAAACAGACGCTTCAATCAATCCGGGAAACTCAGGTGGCCCGCTGCTCGATTCACACGGCCGCATGATAGGCATCAACTCGCAAATTCTTTCACCGTCGGGCGCCTCCGCCGGCGTGGGTTTCGCAGTTCCAGTTAACATCGCCAAGCGGATTGTGCCGCAATTGATTCGCAACGGAGCAGTCACCCGGGCGAAGCTCGATATGACTACCCGCGATGTTGAGGCGCTCAAGAAACAGGTGGAACTACCGGTTTCTGAAGGTGTGATGGTCTGGCAGGTGGCTCCGGGTGGCGCGGCGGCGAATGCCGGCCTTCGCGGCGTTACGCAAACTGAAGACGGAGACGTCGCCCTTGGAGACATCATCGTCAGCCTCGATGGCGAGAAGGTGGGCAACTCAGACGATCTCTATCGCCTGCTTGAGAAACATCAAGCCGGGCAAACAGTGAACGTGGAGTTAGTTCGCAATGGCAGGCGCATGACAGTGGCGGTCCGTCTGGCGGCATCCACTGATCAGCGGCGCGGAATCTTTCGACGACAATAAGACCGAAGAGGTCAGAGATCGGAGGTCAGAGGTCAGCTATTCAGTCCGACTTCTGACTTCTGACCGCTGACCTCTGACCGCTGACCTCTGACCGCTGATCTCTGACCTCTGACACGTGAATCAATCAAACCACTTCTTTGATCTAGGCTACGGCTGGCTCTGCAAACATTGCAGCGCCGAAGACAGCGAAAGCGCCCAACATAGCGCGTCCGCAAAGGGAAACCTGCCAAACGGACTGCCACTCGCAAGTTGGACGGATTCAACTCATCACACGCTAACCTGCCCACGCTGCGGCATCGAAGAAACGATCGTTAGCTCCTAAGTGATTCCCGGCCCATCTTTATGAGATGGGAAAATGAGGATCCACGAAATCACACGAATTAACAAGAATCAGACCTTCAGTTCGTGATGTTTCGTCTGACTTCGTGGATCATTCTTTGTTTTCCAATAGCCTGCCGGTGCTAGAATCCCGATCAATGGCTGCCACCGCTGAGTTCATCGCTACCCCGCAACCGCGCGCAGTCTCGCTGCGCTGGATCATCAGCGCGCGCGACGACCTCGTTTGGTTCATTGGTTCAGTCGCTTCAAGTTATGCGCTGCTACTGCTGTACGTTTCAGGGCTGGTGCCACTCGTTCCCATGGTGGCGCTCTGGGCGATACTGATCGACGCTCCGCACGTCTTCGGCACTTTCTCCCGCACCTATTTCGATCGCACTGAACGCCAAAACCGCAGACGGCTGCTCTGGGGTTCGCTACTGTTTTTCGCGGTTGGCCCGATCATGGTGTTGGCCGGCGCCGGACTTGTATTCTTTTTCCTGGCCGCGCTCTGGGCCTACTACCATCTCGTCAAACAGCACTACGGCTTCATGGTGCTCTACAAAAAGAAGAACAACGATCTCGCGCCGGTTGATAATGCGCTCGACCGTCTCTTGTTGCTGTTTGCGTTTAATTATCCCTTCGTCGCTTTCGTGGCCGCTGATGCGGAAGCGATGGCCCGCGTGCCGGTCGCACTTCAGTCTGGCGTGACCACGCTGGCAACGCTCCTGCTCGTCGCGACTATCGCGTTCGCCGTTGTCTGGGTGGGACGACAGATCCAGCGCGCAGTTACGGGTGCGCCACTCAACGTGCCGAAATATCTATTGCTTGCCGCCGCCATTCCGATGCATTGGATCGTCTTGCTGACGCCGATGCCGCACAAACCAATCGCCATCGTCGCGATCCTGACCATCTATCACAACCTGCAATACCACCGGCTCATCTGGTTTCACAATCAGAAGTATTCGGCGGGTGGCACGGGCGTCCCGCCCGTGAGCCATGGGCAGGATGCCCATGCCACAACCGAGCTTCGCAAGAAATACGGCGCGGCCGAATTCATCAGCCGCCGTCTGCTCTTCTACATTGCCTGCGGAATTCTCTTCGGCTTAATCTATCAGGGACCCAGACAGTTTCTCGGCTACACAAGTTTGCGAAACGACATCGGCGGTGTGGCGCATTCACTCGCGACGCAATTAGGCATTTCATTCCTCTGGGGCTACGCCTTCATTCATTACTACCTCGATTCGAAAATCTGGCGCGTCCGCCGCGATCCGTCGGTTGGCAAAGCTTTGAATATGGCCTGAGCCTATGGCCGACTACGAATTCATCACACACTGGCAATTCAATTCGCCGCGCGAGCGGGTTTGGAGTTTGATCTTCGATCCCGAACGCTGGCCCGAGTGGTGGCGCGGTGTCGAGCAGGTTGAAAAGTTGAAAGACGGCGATGCGAGCCACGTCGGCGCGATTCATCGCTACACCTGGAAAAGCAAACTTCCCTACCGCCTGATCTTTGAAATGGAAACCACTCGAGTCGAGCCGCATCGGTTGCTTGAAGGTCGTGCTATTGGAGAACTCCAGGGCCAGGGCCGTTGGCAATTCTCAAGCGAAGGCGAATTGACCCAGGTGCGTTACGACTGGACGGTGGAAACGACCAAAGCCTGGATGAACCTCATCGCGCCCATCGCCCGGCCGGTTTTCAGTTGGAACCACAATGTGATTATGGGTTGGGGCGAGGAGGGACTTCGGAAGCGTCTCGCAGAAACTCCGTAACGATCGCCGTAAACTCTTCCGGATACTCTTCGTGCGGCAGGTGTCCACACTCCTTGAAAACCAGCAGTCGGGAATTCGGAAGTCTCTCCTGCAACCGTTCACCATTCTCCAGCGGCACTTCGCGATCCTGGTCGCCCCAAAGCAATAGCGTCGGCTGCGTGATCAAATGCGCGTCGCGTGAAACGCGTTCGGCGTCCCAACGACGCACGGTGCGAATGATCGCCCGGTGTGTGCCGCGCGTTTGCAGGGGCAGATGTCGGGCGTGAACTCGTCGCTCATCCAGCTCCCACGCGTGCCGATCGTAAACGCGCTTCATCCGCGCCCGCAGCAGGCGGCGAGAGCCCACCAGCAGCGGCGAAAGAATGTCGCCGATGATGGGCGAACTGAACAGTCGCATCAGCATGTATCGTGTCGGCGCGTTGTTCGTGACAGCGCCCACCAGAACTAACTTCGCGACCAGCTCAGGCTTGTCGAGGGCGATGGTGACGGCAACGGCGCCGCCGTAAGAACTCCCCACGACAGCCGCGCGTTCGATCCCTAGTTGCTTAAGCAAACCGACGATCATGCGGGCCTGCGAGCCGATGGTGTAGTCGAGCTCGCGAGGTTTTCCTGAGTAGCCGTAGCCGAGTAGGTCGGGCGCAATAACTCTGAAGTCCGCGGCAGCTAGTTCCAATAACACTTTGCTCCAGACCAGGTTCGAAGAGGCAAACCCGTGGATCAAAATCATCGGCGGCGCATCGCTTCGGCCCGCTTCTTGATAGTGCACGCGCACACCCTCAACATCCACGAAGCGTGAATACTCAGCGTTAAAGATCGCCTCGCGATTTTTCTCCCAGTCGACGTCGCGCGGGCGCAGCCACAGCTTGGCCGCCACGAAAGCCAGGGCCGATGCGGACAAGCCGCCAATCCAGTAGCGCTTCTTCATGGCGTTACGTCTCCACCCAGAACCACGCTCGGATGCAGCAATCCGGCGTCGCGGTTGAATCTGCCAACCGCGATTAGTTCGCCATGTTCGTTGCGGATTCTCACTTGCTCTCCGTCGTTCCAAGCCACATCCGCGATCTTAACCGAGACGCCATTTTGTACGCGCCGAAGGTCCTCGGCGTTTAGGTCCACAAAAGGAAAACCCGCCAGCGCTGCATCTGGCGAATGTATGATCTGGCCCAGCGCTTCTTCGGTTGCTGACACCTTCAACTGCTCCAGGCTGGTCGCCATTTCGATTCCGAAATCACCGGCGCGAGTGCGGCGCAACTCCGCGAGATGCGCACCGAAACCGAGACGTTTACCAAAGTCTTCCGCCAGCGTTCGGATATATGTCCCGGCCGAACAAACAACGCGCACTCGGAAATCAAGCGTGCCGTCGCCATTATCTTTGACCAACGCAGCGGTTGGTTCACTGGCGAGTTTGATCGCTTCCAGCTCATAGATGCAAACCCGCACCGCGTTTCGTTCAACTTCTTCGCCGCGCCGGGCGAGTTCGTAAAGCTTGCGGCCGCCCTGTTTCTTCGCGGAATACATCGGCGGAATCTGATCGATCTCACCGCGCAGGCCGGCCAGCGCAGCTTCGATTTCAGCGGCGGCGCTGTTCCCGGTTAGCAGCCGCGTCAGATCGCCTTCGGGCTGCGTTTCCGTCAGAGGTTTTCCGGTTAAGTCTCCCGTATCGGTCGCAAACCCGAGTCGAACGACGGCCTCATATTCTTTCACGGCGCCGCTAAGAAACTGCGCGAGGCGTGTGGCGCGGCCCACCATGACCACCAGCACACCCGTCGCGAAGGGATCGAGCGTGCCGGTGTGGCCCACGCGGCGCACGTGCAAGATTCGTCGTACCTGGTCCACCACATCGTGTGAGGTCAGCCCGGCGGGTTTGTCGATAACTAGAAAACCGTCCATCGCTGCATTGTAGTTGTCTGCCCGACGATTACAGAAACAACGAACCACGAATCACACTAACCAACACGAACGCCTTCGTGTTGTTTCGTGGACCGTTCTTGGCTTGGTAAAGCTAACAGCCTCGATGTGTTTGTGCTTAAATACTCTCCATGCGGCGGGTGAACTCAAGGAAACCAAAAGACGATTCGAGTACAACGCCAGTCACGCCGGAAAAAATGCGCGAACAAACGTTTCAGCGCGCGGCGAAGTTGCTCGCCGCCAAGCCGCGTTCAATTGCGGAACTTCGGGAGCGACTGTTGGAACGACCTTCCGTCAGCAAAGAAGTGGTAGACCTTGTGATCGAGCGTTTGCGCGAATACGGTTACCTCGACGATGACCGCTTCGCCGTGGGTTACGCGCAATGGAAAGTAAAACAACGACCCATCGGCCGGCGTCGACTCGAACGCGATCTGACGATGAAGAAGGTGGAACGCACTGTTGCCGAAGCCGCCCTGGATCAGGTTTTCGAGGAAACTCCGGAGGAGGATCTAATCGACCGCGCCATTGAAAAGCGAACGCGTTTGCGCGGCGCACCCAAAACCCGCGCTGAGGCCAAGAGCCTCTTCGATCATCTGCTGCGGCAGGGCTTTCCTTTTGAGCTCGTCAGCGACAAAGTTCGCGCCGTGGCCAGGATCCTCGACGATGATGAAACCTAGCTGACACCAAACACCCGCAAGCTCCGAAGAGTGTGCGGGTGTTTGGCTACTAAATCATTTACTCGCCGGCTGTCACTCCGCGCCAAGCAAGAACACATCCCAGGCCCAACGGGCAACATGCGCGCGCTTTTCATCATGGACCTTGCCGCGATAACGAAACGCATTGCCAAATTCGTCAGTGCGCTTGGATTCCTTGAAGCTCAACGAAAGCGCGTCAACCCCAAGCACTCCGAGTCGATGCATTTCAGAGTCTTCCGAGATTCCGTTGTGATTCGTGTCCTGCCAGAGACGAAGGGAGCTGAAGACGTTGTCGTCCCGGTCGATTCGCCCGTCTCCGTTGCCACCGTTTGCCGGCTTATCAAACTCCGCCAACGCGCGGAAGCCATTCTTCTGAAATCCTGCCGGTTGAGCGGTGAAGTTGCCAAATAATTCCTGGCCATTGTCAATCAAACCGTTACCGTTCAGATCAAGAGCCAGCCAGGCATCGTCAGACCCCGCCGCTGTCCAGGACAACCGGTCCCTGGTGCCGTTTCCGTTGAGATCAAAACTGACGCCGCCATTGACATCGGTCATAGCATACCCGTCGCCGGCAATGTCGATCAGGATAGGCGAGCCCCCGCAGGTGTCGCACCCTGAGCAAACGCAGTACTGATCGTCGTAGTCCCCGCCGAATCGGTAACATTGGCTGGCAAACGCCGTACTTCGGCCGCAAGTCGAACCCCCAAATAGACCCAAACCAGCCATGCATCCGGAGGTGAAATAGCTGCCATAGTCAGCGCTACCGCCACAGGTTCCGGCAGTGGGGGCGGGGATGTTGCAGGTGTGTCTATGAACCAGTTGGCCGTTCCAAACGTCACCGCCGCTCATCGTCATGGTGAGGCCATTGCCCGACAATGACCCGGCAAATTCACAACTAGGATCCAGGCAATACTTAACCGCAATTCCAAAGCCATGATGACAAGTGATTGGTGTTCCGCGCGTCCCGGACGCCGTTTCATCCTTCTCATCCTCAGCACGCCCATGGGAATAGAAGCTTGTGTTCAACGTTCCTGTTTCAAAGAGCGCAGTACCGACAATGTCCACCTTGCAGTACTGGGTACTATTCGACAGTGTTGAGCAAGATCCCTGAAAAGTGATCATTGCGGCATGGCGTCCGCTGGTATGGTCACGGGTGTTTTCAACAGTTCGCTGAATCGAATCGCTAAGCGACTCTGAGGAAGCGGAGCTCTCTGAAATAGACGCCTCCTCTAGTGGCGCGGCAGCGGGCTTCATCGGAGCGCTTACCACATGTGAGAACTTCGTATCCGGAGTCCTTCCGAGACTTGTCTCGGGGATATTTCGCTGGCTCGACCCCAGGGCCTTGCCTAACCAAGGATCCGCCCTTAACCCAGCAGGGGTGCGCTTATCATTCCAGGCTTGCGTGATTACTCCCCCCATTCCCACAACGCTGTCCCAGAACGAAGGTTTGAGTTCTAAGACCGAGCCGTACGGATTATGAAACAGAGCCAACGCCTGATAGACGCGAGTCCTGCCCTGGTAGGAAACTGAGACCTGGTAGGTGGCATACGCTCCGATGTCGTAGTAGAGACTTGGCTGGAAACCGAGACGCTCTGCCATCGTCCAACTCGGGTCGTATATGGAAGCATATTGGCCGGGAGTCCATCTCGCCTTATAAGCGAGGTGCTCCTCACCATCATTGAGTTTTGTGACTGAGCGGCTGAGCGCAATAATCTCACCCGCCACGCCGGTGATTAGGGTGCTGTGCTTCTCGCTCAGGATCTCCTTGATTGGACCCACTCGGAAGTTACTCAGTTCAAATCTCAAGAATAGATCGTCGGTGGGAGATTCGTTTGCCGCATTGTTATTTCGCAGCGATGCCTTATTCAGCGCCGTCAGTTTCTCATACGCTGCCCTGACTATTCTCTCCTCGGCAGTTGGCTCGGGTGAGCTTGCGTTGACTGTGGGGCTGTTGATCTTGGGCGAAGGGGTTCCTTTGAGGATTTCCTGCCCGGTGGCCAGGCTAGCCCAACTAAGACTGACAAGACAGGCAAAGCCCAAATAACGAGATGGCTTTTTCATGGGGTGATCCTTTCATTGGTGGCTGAAGTTATCGGGTGAGAAGCAACTTGGCGGATTTTAACTCTCGCTCTATAAGGGTTTTGAATTCCTCAAAACTGATGGCGCCGGGAACTAAATTGCCGTTCACAATGAAGGTGGGCGTGGCTGCGATTCCAAGTCGCTTCGCTTCGCGTACGTCTTCCAGTACCGTCGCGCGGGAAGCATCAGAACTCACACAGGCTTTGAACTTCGCGTCGCTCATGCCGAGGTGCTTAGCTATCTTGCTTAGAGACGTCGGTGACAAATCCTGCGCACTAAACAGCGCGTCCTGATATTCCCAGAAACGGCCCTGTTCATTGGCGCAGACCGCTGCTTGCGCTGATCCGAAAGCCTGGGCATGCATTTCGAGAGGCAAGTGCTTGAAAACGAGTCGTACCTGCTTACCGTAGTTCTGAAGAACCTGTTTCAGCGTGCTTTGAGACGATCTACAGTAGGGACATTGGAAATCTGAGAATTCAATAATGGTTACTACCGCATCCTTCGATCCAGTGGTGGGCGAAGCACCGATCGCACTCATGACCGATGGTAGGCTCGCCTCTGCCAGGAGCAACTCGATGCGTGAGTTCTTTCTTAACTCGGCTAGTCCATCACGATAGAGCTTCATTCGTGCCTGGCTTTCCAGATCAAGCCGCAGCCTTTCCTTTGCTTCGTCAGGACTCATTGCAGCGAAGACCGACGCATTCTCGGAATAGAGCTGCTCAACTTGTGCGGTGGAGACTTCCACTTTCCCCGCGGTCAACTGTTTTCGTAATTCTTCGAGTGAGATGCTTTTCTTCGCAGCCGCTGCCTCGAGAATTGTTTTGTTTATGAGATTCTCCAACGCGACCTTGCGCAGAGCGTATAACTGTTGCTCCAGTGGCAGGATCTGCGCAGTAATCGTTTCATCGACTTCCTGCTGAGTAATGCTTTTCCCATTTACCACGGCTACGACGTTAACCGGGGGTTGAGCATAAACTGCCTTGCTCTGACACAAGCCGGCGAACAGAAAAATGCCGATCGTGTAAATCGTGGTGATAACGTATTTCTTCATATTGATCTCCAGGTCAGGACTTAAGCTGGACCCGAATTTTTTGGTCCGGATCTTTGCGAGGCTGCCCAGAAGTAGGCGCGTGTTATGTGGTGCGGTCGTTATGGCTCTTCCCGTAGTCATCCCGAGTTGAGCAGAGCCGGAGAATGAGCGAAGAATTTCGGGTGACGGAAAGTGCGGGAACAACCTACGGGAGGTGCCGCTTCGATGCAACACCAGACATTATGCTGAATTAGCTGTTCTTTGGCCGAAAGAGTGAGGAGTGGCTTAAGGCGAAGGAAGTCGATCGTTAAGAGAGGATTTGGCCATTTTTCGATACATGGTCGGAGCCATGCCCCAAACCTTCTTAAACTCGCATGCAAAATGGCTGTTGTCACCAATGCCCACTCGATTCATCACCTCTTTGATGGTCAGAAACGTGCTGACCAAAAGCACGCGCGCCTCTTCCATGCGAACGTCTCGTTGGTAGTGAACCATGGATATGCCTTTTTCGCGCTTGAATAGGTGCCGCAAACGGGAGGAAGAAAGATTTACAGAACGAGCTAGTTCGTTTGTATCCAGAGCCATTCCAACGTTCGTATGAATCGTGGAAACTACATAGAGGATTCTATGATCCATGGATGAGGTATCCTTTTGTGCTACCACGCGCTCGTTGGGAGATGAGAGCTTTACTGGAGGCTGAACTCTCGCTTAGAAGGCCATCTGGGAAAGAGGCATTTGAGCGCAATCCACCTTACGGACAAGGGCCTGAGAGGTCAAGCGCCGGCAAGGCTTTGACGAAACGAAGTATTCGCGCGCTGCCGCCGGATCTAATGGTTCACTTTGATACCGAAGCTCGATTCCACGTTGTTCCGTCTGCGAATGTGACGGACCAAACAGCCAATTTCAATTCATCCACGGACGCCTTGAAACGACCCCGGGCAAGTGTCACGCCGATGGTCTCGGATGAGTTTTGCCGCTCATGGAAAGCAGGATCGTCGGGTTCCAATGTGCCAAACCCCGAGATGACCGTGCTGTAACTGTCCGTGACCCCTTCATGGCTGGCGTGCATGCGGATCTCATACTGGCTGATTCGCCCTGCTCCCGTAGCTTCTGTTCTAAATCCGACATTCGCGAAATTAGGCTCCTGACAATTCGTTTTCAGAAGAGAGATACGTACCGGCGCACCGGGTTGAGGTTCAATGATCACCAGCCTGTCAGGACATAGCTGCTCCGTATAATTCGCCGCTGGCGCAACTGTACATGCAACACTGCTCACTAGAGCCAAGCACACAATGATTGGAACAATCGACCCGGCAGTCAGGATGGACATGGAGAGGCACCTCGTTTCCGATGGGCATTATGGCACGGAAGATTTGGAATGCGTCACCCGCGGACGCACAATTCTGCCGCCTCGTGCGAAATTCGCAGACGCAGTTCACGCATGGTAGACTCGGGAAATAACATGACTGGAAACGAAATTCGCGAAACTTTTCTGAAGTATTTTGAGCGGCAGGGCCACACCCGCGTGCGCTCGTCTCCCTTATTGCCTGCCGACGATCCGACGTTGTTGTTCACCAACGCCGGTATGAATCAATTCAAGGATGTCTTCCTCGGCAACGAGAAGCGTGATTACGTGCGCGCCTGCTCGTCGCAAAAATGCCTGCGCGCGGGCGGTAAGCACAACGATCTCGACGAAGTGGGGAAGACTGCGCGGCATCAGACCTTTTTCGAAATGCTCGGAAATTTTTCGTTTGGCGACTACTTCAAAGAAGACGCAATCAAATTCGCCTGGGACCTGCTGGTCAACGAATACAAGCTCGACCCGGCGCGGATGTGGTTCTCGGTGTTCGCCGGCGACGATGAAGTCGGTCCAGACGAAGAGGCGGAAAAGTTTTGGGAACAAGTGGGCGCGCCGCGCGAAAGAATCCTGCGTTTCGACCGTAAAGACAATTTCTGGCAAATGGGCGACACGGGCCCCTGCGGTCCATGCAGCGAGATTCATTACTACATGGGCGCTGACCCGGCTGACGCGGAGAATTGCGCCGCCAACGTCAACGGCCCGGGCGACACGATCACCGAGATTTGGAATTTGGTCTTCATGCAATTTGATCGCAGCGAAGTTGAGCCGGGCAAATTCAAACTCACGCCGCTGCCCGCGCCGTCAGTCGATACGGGCATGGGACTGGAGCGCATCACGACCGTTCTGCAAGGCGTGAAATCAAATTACGAAACCGATTTGCTTCGCGACATTGTTGAGTTCATCGCGAAACTCGCTGGTCGTAAGTACGAAGCTGAAACACAGGAAGGCTTCGCGATGCGGGTCATCGCCGACCACGCGCGCGCTACGGCCTTCTCCATTGCCGATGGCATTTTGCCCGGCAACGAAGGACGCAATTACGTGATCCGCAAGATTATGCGCCGCGCGATTTACCAGGGCCGTCACACGCTTGGTCTCGAAAGTTTGTTCTTCAGCAAGGTCACAAACTTCGTCGTCGATCAGATGCACGCGGCGTTTCCGGAATTGGCAGCGCAACGCGATTTCATCGAGAAGATGGTGCGGCTGGAGGAGGAGCGATTCGGCGCAACGATGACGGTTGGGTTGAATAAGCTTGAAGAGCTTATTAGCGCCAGTAAGCACCAGGAGACAGGCGAGGTCGTTATTCCTACTCTGGAACTTGCAAAACTCTACGACACGTTTGGTACTCCGATTGACCTGATGTACGTGATTCTATCGCAGTCTTCGCTCAAACTATCACATCGCGCTAAATCGATTCATGATTCGGTTCCAGATATCGACGTTATTGAAGATATTCTGGAATTCACAGAGGAAGAGTTTCGAGGAGTAATCGAAGGAGTATTAAAAGAGCTTCAGCAAGGGAAAGCGCAAGGTCAGATCCGTGAAACGAAAAGCTCAAAGCCGGTTTATGTTGCTCTGTCACGCCGTCATGACACGAAGGCACAATTCCGCGGCTATGAAACAACACAGCTTGAGAGCGTACGAGTCGTCGCCCTAATCAAAGGAGACCAGGAAACTGAAGCGGTGTCGGGGGAGACCGCTGACGGTGAGATCGAAGTCATCCTTGACCACACCCCGTTCTACGCGGAGAGCGGTGGTCAGGTTGGCGATGTGGGCAAATTAACCAACCCATCCGCTACCGCAGATGGTACTGACTTCAGCGCGTCCGTTGTTGATACCTACTCACCAGCACAGGGTTTGATCGTTCACAAAGTTAAAGTTGAAAAGGGCAGTTTGAAAATTGGCGATACCGTTGTCGCGGAAGTTGATGTCGAAAAGCGCGACGCTACCCGCCGCAATCACACGGCGACGCACTTGATGCATGCCGCGTTGCGCGAAGTGTTGGGCACGCACGTGAAGCAAGCCGGCTCCGTAGTCGCGCCAACTTATCTGCGTTTCGACTTCACCCACTATCAACCGTTGACGACTGAGGAGATTAAAGAAATAGAGAGCCTGGTCAACTGTCACATCCTCCGCAACGAACCTGTCCAGACAAATGAGATGGCGACGGAAGAGGCGATGCGTTCGGGCGCGATGGCGCTGTTTGGTGAGAAGTATGGCGAGAAGGTGCGCGTGCTCTCCATAAAAGGCGCGAAGGGCGACGACGACATTTTCTCGAAAGAACTTTGCGGCGGCACGCATGTGCGTGCGACCGGCGACATTGGACTGTTCAAGATTACCAGCGATGAATCGATCGCTTCCGGCGTGCGACGAATAAGAGCGGTCACGGGAGTTGACGCCTTCGAACGCTTTCGTGAAGCGGAAATGATTTTGGATCGCATAGCTGGAGGGTTACGCGCGGCGCGCACGGACCTGCCGGCGCAGGTTGAACGATTGCAGGATGAATTGAAGAAAGCGCGGCGTGAAGCCGATGACCTGCGCATGAAAATCGCGAGCGGCGCTATTAGCTCTTCTGCAAACGGCGACGAATCGCGCGAGGTGGCAGGCGTGCGTGTGGTGGCGCGGGAAGCGAGTGGGCTCGACTCCGCAGGCATGCGTCAACTTTCCGATACGTTGCTGGCGCGAATCAAGTCAGGCGTCGTTGTGCTGGGCCGCAGCAGTGATGGCAAGGTCTCATTGATCGTGCGCACGTCGGATGATCTAGCCGCGCGGGTTCCAGCCGGCAAAGTGATCAAAGAATTGGCGCCATTAGTCGGAGGCAAGGGCGGCGGCAAAGCCGACATGGCCGAAGGCGGCGGCACGCAGGCTGACAAACTCGGCGAAGCACTCGAAGCAAGTTATGGGATTGTTGAGCGGCTGTTGAGTTAGACGGAGGAACTGTCTTCAGTTAAACGGTCCGAGCGCAGCTCCTACCGCGAAGCGGTTTCGCAACACAGCCCAGGGTTGCCGCGCTTCGCGGCTACCCTGGGATACCGTGGATACAAAGCAGCCA
>JANMVC010000580.1:0-7412 GCA_031392315.1 Pyrinomonadaceae bacterium
CCGGAGATCGATGCGGGTTTCGCCCGGCTGGCGAGAGAGCGGACTGGGCGCAACCCCCTGCGTTTTTATTTGCTGCTGCCGGCGCGTCGCGGCGTCTCGCTCTGGTTTGACACTCACTCGCAATACTATCCATTCGAAGGCGAGCTGTTGCCACTCGATAGTCTTGACTACAAAACGCGACAGCAAATTTGGCTGCCGCTGTTTGCCGGCATGACGTTGCTCTGCAGCGTTTTGGGAATCATCGGAGGCAGGCGTCTTTGGCAGTCGGGTGAATTTGCAGGGCGACAGTGGCTGCTATTGGCGACGCTACTGATCTTTTTGAGAATTGCTTATTTCGCGACACTGGAAAATCCGGAGCCGCGTTACACCGTCGAGCTGTTTCCGTTTCTGGCGATTCTGGGAGGGATAGCAATAACCAGCAGTGTGGCTGCACTAAAAGCCAAGGCGGGGCGACTTAAGTAGGACAGGCATTCCTGCCTGTTCACTTTGTGAGTGCTTGCTGAATCGGACAGGCAGGAATGCCTGTCCTGCTTTTATGGAGTGTTGGAAGGAGTCGGTTTCTCGACCGACAAGGCACGCGCTGGATCGGAAGTGTGCAGGTGAATCACCTTCCAGTCTTTTCCGATGCGTTTGAAAACCAGCGTCATGCGTCCTGAAGCCGAATCCGGCGCGCCTTTGAAAGTTTGCGACTGCGTCCACAAACAACTCACTACCGCGCCATCGCGACCGAGCATCGTGATCGAAACGTCCCGCACTTCGAGTTTTACGTCTTTCACGTCCTTGTAAGAGCTCTCGCGGTTACGCCGCATCTGCTCCCAACCTTTTGTCACTGAGCCGTTGCTGTTGAAGAGAATCAGTCGCGGCGAGTTCCAGTAAATATTGGTGACGGCTTCCACGTCGGCTCTGCGAATGCCGTTGAGCAGTTCGTTGAAAGTGTCGGAGACGCTGCCCGCGGCTGGCGCCGGCGTGCCGGTAACTTTTGGCTTTGGTTGCGTGCGCCGCGGTGTGGCTGAGGTGGTTGCCGGCTTTTGCACGTCGGTGCTTTGCGCTGGTTCCGACTTGTTTGTGTTCGTGGTGGCGGTGCGCGGACGCACTGTCTGCGAAGAATTCGAGTTTTGAGCGAAGGTTGCTGTTCCCGAGATGGCGATAACCAAAAAGGCGCTGCTGACTACGAGTCTTCTTAGCATAAGCGTTTCCTCAGAGTTTCAGTTCCTGCGATCACCCTGCGCGTTGTTTGAATCGTTTCCGCGTCGAGCGAAGTTACCCACCGGTTCTTCACCATGGTACTCCACTACGCAGTCTTTCAACAGAACGTTTTTGACCGAGAACGTCAAAGACTTCAAACATCGAAGGGCCCACGGCCTGGCCGGTGAGCATCGTGCGCGCGCCATTGATCAGCAGCCCAGCCTTCACCTCCGATGCTTCAGCCAACTGCCGGAGGGCTGTCTCCGCAGTTTCCATCGTAAAAGGATCTATTGCTTCGATGCGATCGGCCAAAGCAGTCATCAGTTCCCGCGTGCGCGGATCTTTCCGGAGGTTCTTGTTCACGGCCGATTCGTCGAAATCAAAATCGTCGGAGAAGTAAGCGCGACCCTGTTCCGAGAAATCCTTCAGCGTGTGGTAACGCTGGCGGATGAGTTCGAGCGTTTTTAGAAACCAGGCGCGGTCGTCGTCGTCGTATTCCTCGCGCCAGAGTTTGTGCGCGCGCATTTCAGCTTTGACCATCGGGAACAACTCTTCAACCGGCATGGTGCGCACGTATTCCGCGTTCATCCACAGCGCTTTTTCGTCGGTCCAGTGGCGCGGATCGTTTTCCTGGAAATTGAAAACGGCGGGCGAGCGATGAATCGCCTCGAGCGAAAACTGCTCGACGAGTTCATCCACCGAAAGCATCTCTTTGCCATCGGGCGGCGCCCAACCAAGCAGCGCCAGAAAATTGCGAAACGCCGCCGGGATGAACCCGCGATCGCGATAGGTGGTTAACGAAACCACTTCGCCGTGTTTTCGTTTGGAAAGCTTTCCTTTGTTTGGCGCGAGTATCAACGGCAGATGCGCAAACTTTGGCACCGCAGCGCCCAGCGCCTCGTAAAGCAGGATTTGCTTGTGGGTATTCGTCAGATGGTCCTGGCCGCGAATCACGTGGGTGATTCCCATCTCGATGTCGTCGATTACGACTGAGAGGTTGTAGAGCGGATGGCCGTCGGAACGAAGCAGAACCAGATCTTCGATTTCGGAGTAGTCGCGATCCTGAGTGCCGTAAACGATATCTTCAAAGTGCGTCTTGCCTTCGCGCGCCACCTTCAAGCGCACCGCAAAAGGTTCACCCGCAGCCGCGCGAGCCTCAGACTCTTCTTTGGACAGATCTCGATAAGGATTGCTGCGCGCATCCACGCCCTCGGCAGCCTGCGCCCGCGCGCGGTCGGCCACACCCTGTTTTACAGTCGCGTCGTCGCGCTCGCGCTTAGGCGTGAAGTCGCGATACGCCTTGCCCTCGGCAACCAGTTTGTTTGCCGCTGCGCGATGCTTGTCGGCATTCGCCGACTGAAACACCATCTCCTCTTCAAAATCGAGGCCTAGCCATTCCAGTCCTTCGATGATCGAACGGGTGGATTCTTCGGTGGAGCGCTGGAGGTCGGTGTCTTCAATCCGCAGGAGAAACTTGCCGCCGGTCTTCTTCGCGTAAAGCCAGTTGAAGAGCGCGGACCGCGCAGCGCCAATGTGCAGGTAACCGGTCGGGGATGGAGCAAAGCGGACGCGAAGTGTCATAGTTTCAGTACTTCAAAACGTTAGAGGCCAGAGGTCAGAAATCAGAGGTCAGTAAAGTTAGAGGTCAGAGATCGGGGGTCAGAAGTCAGTAAAATCAAAAGCGGCTCTTACTGACATCTGACCCCTGACGTCTGACCTCTGGTTTGGCTCTTACTGAACTCTGACCGCTGACCTCTGTATTTTCTGGCGGAGATGACAGGATTCGAACCTGTGAAGGGCTTTTAAGACCCTTAACGGTTTAGCAAACCGCCGCCTTCAGCCACTCGGCCACATCTCCGCGCCCGGAAAGGCGAAAAATCATTCTAGTCGGCAGGTAAGGATTGTCAAGGCACGCGTCAGAATCGGGCGGCTTCTTACTACACCGCCCGCTGGATTGCCATCAGGGTTAGATCGTCGAATGGCGCGCGGCCGTGGGCGAAGGTTTTGAGTTCGCCCAAGCTGAGATCAAGTAACGTGCTCGGTGGCGTGTCGGCTTTCTCCTGCAACAGCATCGAGAGACGGTCAATGCCAAACTCCTGGCCGGTAGCGTCGGAACCTTCGGAAAATCCATCGGTGTAAAGAAACAGCGAATCACCCGGCTGCATCTGGAATGAAGTGCAGGAAAAGCTTTCGCTGCAAAACACTCCTATCGGCAAGCCCGTCGCATTGATGCGCGTGACCGCGCCTTTCTGAACTAACAACGGAGGCAGGTGTCCCGCGTTGCAAATCTGCACCTCGCCCTTCGTGTTCGCACGACCGTAAACGAGTGTGGCGTATTGAGTGGGCAAAGTGCTTTCGCAGAAAACGCGGCTGGCCCGCTCCACCATTTGTTCGAGCGGCAAGTTGACCGAGATCAGCGTGCGAAACATCGCGTGCAGATGGGCCATCAGCATTGAAGCGGCGACGCCCTTACCTGAAACGTCGCCGAGCACGAAATGAAGTGCACCATCCTCGCCCTTGATCAAGTCACAATAGTCGCCGCTGACCGCGCCGGCGGGTTGGTAGTGATAGGCAACTTCCCAACCATCGATCCGCTGGGTGCGTTCGGGCAGTAATCCATTCTGAATCTTCGCGGCTAAGTCCAGGTCTTCCTGAAGGGCACGCTGCTGACTGGGCGTCAAGTGGTCAATGCAGAAGCGCGTGAGCGGGTCGGCGATCATCCGCTCCGACTCGACCGGGTCATGACAGACTTCGCAGATCCCGTAAGTGCCGACATCCATGCGATGCAGCGCAGCGTCGACTTCAGTCAAGAGCCGTGTAAGCTCCTCGGGCCGTTGAAAGCCGCTGCTGGCGCTTTGTAATTTATGACGACGGTCGATTAGTTGTTCACGGAGCAGGGGTTCGATAGCTGCAACCATTTTCGGTTCCTTCCTTGTTCGAATGCGCGCCGTCCGAGTTAGGCAACCAGACTCGCGGGCCGGGGCGCGCGCTGGAGTTGCACCGGAAGCGTGGGCGCGCAACAAATCTTTGATAGGCGAGCTCGATCCGTCTGCATCCCGAGGTCACTCGCCAGCCACGCGCGAACTTCGCTGAAGATTCTGGCCGCATGAGGATCGGGAGGTTCAACGATGCGGTAGTGGATCCATTTGCCGTCGCGTCGCGCCTCCACCAGGCCGGCGCGCCTCAGGTAGGCCAGGTGCCGCGAAATTTTCGGGTGGTTGATCTTCAAGACCTCGACGAAGAAACAGACACAAACTTCGTCGAGACCCATCAGATTGATTAGCCGCAAACGCGTGCGGTCCGCGAGCGCTTTGAAGAGGATTTCTCCTGTGTGTTCTTTATTTCCCATCTTGTGTTTCGCTGCCGATGACGTAGGTTAATTACTACGAACCGGGGACTGCCAGAGTTCCTTTTTGCATCCTGAATTTAGCTCGGCAACGACCATTATTTCTATCCGTATCTTGCTGCGAAATCGCCGGTGGTTTTCGCGTCGCTCAGTCGATTCCCATTCGTTGACTTCGCCTTTCCAGCAACCATGTGTCACGCCAGACGCCGTCTCTTCTGGCGATGCGCTCACGAGTTCCTAACACCCGAAATCCACAGGACCGATGCAGATTTACGCTGGTGGTGTTCTCGGGAAAGATGCTGGCCTGCAATGTCCAAATGCCATTGGTCTCCGACTCAATTATGAGTGCTTCCAACAGTGTGCGGCCCACTCCCTTGCCACGCCAATCGCCAGCCACATACACACTTGTTTCCGCCACTCCCGCATAAACCGCTCGCGCTGACACAGGACTTAGTGCCGCCCATCCAATCACACGCTCGCCGGAAGTGGCCACCAGCCGGCATGCCGCCAGGTGATTTTTGTCCCAGTAGGCCCACGTCGGCGCCATGGTTTCAAACGTCGCCTGCCCGGTGGCAATGCCGTCCCGATATATCGAACTTACCTCGGCCCAGTCGTCCGCGGTAAACGCCCTGATTTCTGACCCATTCGCGGGCAACGAAAATTCATTCATATACGCCTTGACAGATATAACTCTCAGGGGTATTGTGTCGATACATTCGCATAAGCGAATGTGAATTTTAGAGGAGGATTGACATGGAAAGCAAGTCTGACAATCAAGTGACGGCGCTCAAGGCACACCTGGCGCTGAATGTAAGCAATGTCGTTAACAGCATCGAGTTTTACAACAAAATGCTGGGAATCGAGCCGAGCAAAGTGAGAACTGGCTATGCCAAGTTTGACGTGCAAAACCCGCCTTTGAATCTGACGCTGAACGAAGTTCCTTTCAGCGGACGGGGCGCGCTCTCGCATCTCGGAATCCAGGTGGCTTCGACTGAGGATGTGCTCGCCATGCGCGAGAAGTGGGCGGAGGCGGGGCTCGTGCCGCGGGACGAGATGCAGACGAACTGCTGCTACGCGACACAGGACAAAACCTGGGTGCGCGATCCTGATGGCAACGAGTGGGAAGTCTTCGTGGTGCTCAAGGACAACCTCGCGGAGACCGAGGCCTGCGAGTGTGGCGATAAGGCAACCGAAGCGGAGACCAAACCTGTGTTGGCGGCAACTGTAGCGTCAGCCTCATGCTGCGCACCCGCATCTCCGGTCGAGATTGCGCGGTCATGAAGCTTCCAGACCGTGAAAGGGCCGAAGTGTCATGCGATGACCCTGGCATTACCAGAAAGCTTTCTTTCCTGGATCGTTTCCTGACTGTCTGGATCTTTGGCGCGATGGCTGCGGGTGTTCTGATTGGATATCTGAAGCCAGGCGTTGAAGGGTTCATCGAAAGTTTTCAGGTTGGCACAACCAACATTCCGATTGGCATTGGCCTAATCCTGATGATGTACCCGCCGCTGGCCAAGGTGCGTTACGAAGAGTTAGGGAAAGTCTTTCGCGATTGGAAGGTGCTGGGGTTGTCGCTTTTTCAAAACTGGATCATTGGCCCGGTTTTGATGTTTGTGCTGGCAATCGTTTTCCTGCGCAGTCACCCGGAATACATGGTGGGCCTGATTTTGATCGGGCTCGCTCGGTGCATCGCGATGGTTATCGTCTGGAACGAACTCGCCGGCGGCGACAATGAATACGCGGCCGGACTCGTCGCTTTCAACAGTATCTTCCAAGTGCTGTTCTACAGTCTCTATGGATGGGTGTTCATCACTGTTCTGCCGCCGATGTTCGGCTTGCCAGGAAGCATTGTCGAAGTAAGTATCGCCGAGATTGCCAGGAGCGTGTTCATCTATCTTGGCATTCCCTTCTTTGCCGGAATGCTGACCAGATTTCTGCTGATAAAAGCGAAAGGTAAGGATTGGTACCAGAGCGTATTTATTCCGCGCCTTAGTCCGCTGACCCTGGTTGCATTGCTGTTCACGATCCTCGTCATGTTCAGTCTCAAGGGTAACCTGCTCGTGCGGCTGCCGCTGGATGTGTTGCGCATCGCCCTTCCGCTCTTGATCTATTTCGTCTTGATGTTTCTGGTGAGTTTTTACCTGGCTTGGAAAATGGGCGCTGATTATTCTCGGACCGCTACGTTATCGTTTACTGCTGCCAGTAATAACTTTGAACTGGCGATTGCGGTTGCCGTGGCAGTTTTCGGCATCAACTCCGGAGTCGCATTTGCGGCCGTGATTGGGCCGCTAGTGGAAGTGCCGGTGTTGATTGGGCTCGTCAAGGTAGCGCTGCGGTTGCGGCCCCGTTGGTTTGCCGCTGATTTGGCGCCCCAGCCCGCGTTTGAAGAGCAACGTCCTTAACGTTTGGAGAAGTGGAGCAATGAGCGGAAGCGAACGGAAGCGAGTGTTAGTACTCTGCACCGGCAATTCAGCGCGCAGCCAAATGGCTGAAGGACTTCTTCGTCATATGGCCGGAGAACGAGTTGAAGTGTTGAGCGCCGGCGTGGCGCCGACTCACGTCAGGCCCGAAGCCATCGCGGCAATGAAGGAGATTGGCATCGATATCTCCGGGCATCGCTCAAAGTCGATCGACGAATTTGCAACGCAAGCTTTTGATTACATGATTACCGTTTGCGATAACGCTAACCAGCATTGTCCGACGTTCGCGGGGCCGTCTCAGCGCATTCATTGGAACATCGAGGATCCAGACGCAGTGCAGGGGGATGAGCAAGCCAGGCTCGACGCTTTCCGGCAAGCTCGCGATGAGTTGCAGGGGCGGCTGCACCAATTCGTAGCGGAGCAAGTTGCACTGGCAGGATAGGCAAATGCAAAAGGCCCGG
>JANMVC010000610.1:0-2914 GCA_031392315.1 Pyrinomonadaceae bacterium
AGAGGCGACGCGGCGGTGGCTGCGGCGACCGGTTGGAATCGAGGTCTGAGCGGTGGCTTGGAAACCGCGCTCTTCGGAGCGTTGGTTGCCGGTTTTGCAACCGAAGCATCGCAGCGCCGGTACGCTCATGCTCCGCAGAACCCCACGGACCCCAAGATCAATCGCGCTTTCGGTGACGCTGCCACCGCGATTGCTCCCATAAAAGGTAAGAAGAATCCCTGCCTAGATTTCTTTACTCAAGGCCGCACATTGGCTGAGGTTAGCAAGATCTTCAGCAATTTCTGGAAAAGCGCGACTCATGATCCTCAATGGGGAGGGAACGCCGGAACGAGAAACGCGGGGGGTGACCCAATGGCGGCCACTGTAAGAGTGGGCAGCGCTTTTTTGGCTGATGATGACAGAACCCCCGGGACAGGACTCAGCTGGAGTGCAGTGAATAACATGTATCTAACAACTCTGACGAACTTGACACCCCGGCAGAACCGCGCGGCGACTATACTTCACGAATTCGCTCATGCGTTAGGCCTGATACCAAGCGATCGCGAGAACCCAGCGCAAAGCGCCCGGAACGATGCGATAATATTCGAGAAGTGCGGCACGATTCTGGATGCGCTTCCCCTGAAGGATTAGGTTGGGAGAAAACAATGCAGGCCAGGCACGTCCATCTATTGCTCCTATTTTCATTGGTAATTCTGTCTTCATTGATTCAGTGCGGCGGTCGAGAATCCAACGTGCAGGAACTTGAATGGCCACCCGCTTTGTCGGCCGCTGTCGAGAAAGCTCCAACGGTTCCTTATTGCGAGCTCATTAAGAGTCCCACCCGCTTCACCAATGGGATAGTTCGGACGGAGGCACTATTCTATAAAAACCTTGAGAACACGGTTTTCTACGACCCTACCTGCGAAGGTAACTCCACTTGGGTAGAGTTCGATCCGGCCTACCTCTATACAGATGATGCGTTGAAGAATAAGTTCGAAGAATTGGGTTGCTTGAGACGGCAACGCTGTGACGGCAAAGCGCGAGTTACCGCTGTTGGTCGATTCGAGGGCCCCAATGAGGACGGATATGGTCACCTGGGTTGCTGCCCTTATCGGTTCTCAATCATCCGTATCGAAAATGCCGAGGCTGTGGATAGTTCAACGAGCCAACCCTAACAAGAGCTCCGCAGAAGACTGCACAGCAGAACTTGGGTACCATTACCGGCAGGGTCACTGAAGATCCGGTTGCCTCCGATCAAGGCCTTCAAAGGGATCTGTACTGTCTTTGGGTAAGGGGCGGGTATGGTTTTAGGGATACGGAAAGATCAATATGGCTCACCAATAATAATGGTACATATGGTTCAGTGCCTTGGCCCTGGTCGGCCCAGCAAAGGAGAGAGACATGGACAGGCGCATGGCCCACGGGCGCCTTTGGGATCGCACACACTCACCCGAAAAATCCAAAGCCATCGACGTCGGACGATAAAGGTGGCGAGGGGGATTTTGGAGCGGCCAAACAAATCAACGGCCCGGTCTACGCTGTCACAAGAGATGCAGTTTGGAGAATAACTCCAGGGTCCAAAGACTCATTTCAAGTTTTAGGCACAGATTGGTGGAAACCATTTGAAAAGGCGAAGGTAAAATGCAACTAACCAGGTTCATGCTGTTAGCGGGGCTGCTTGTCGCCGCTATGTTTTGTGTCACCGCGCATAGCTACGGCGCAGGGACAGAAACTGCTGAAGATGATCTTGATGATTGGGCGGAACGTAACTACTCCGCCGTGCTCAACTCGGTTCTGCCAATTGGTGCTATTGAGATTGGTAAATTTCCACGCGACGTAAGGTGGATGGTGACAGTGCGAATCATTCCACCGTTTGCAAAACCGGAGTTCAGATTCTCGCTTCAGAAGAAATATGACGGGAAAATCGAAACCTTCGTCTCTACTCCTCGAAGATCGCCTATCCTGACCCAATTGCGCGAGCTAAAAAGGAAAAACCCTGATGCAACTGTAGAACAGATTTCCAGTCTAGTTGCGATACAGCACTCTACTGTCACTGATCGGGACTGTCCACAACTGAGTGGTCTGGCCAGAGAGTTGGAGTCACTAAAGCTCTCGCCAGTGCTGCCGGACGAAATCAGTATGGACTCCACTGGTTATGAGTTTTGGTCGCAGGCACTATGGGGGAATCGCATGCAATTGCGTCTGGGCGGTCCCGGCCCGGACGCCCTTAAACAGCCAAATCCTTTGCTTGGGTGGATCGAGGATGCCCGAAACACTCTATCTCGATCTTGTCTGGTCTCAGCAGACTCTAAGGTTAGGTAAGACACGGTTGACTTCGGAGACGCGGACTTTCGCAAGGTTAGGAACGTTCCCGATAAGCTATGATTACAATCTGGCAGGTGAGTTGAAGAAGGTGACCGACTCCACGAACACGACCATCAACTACGGCTACGATCACGCAGGACGCGTTGCTGGCGTTACCGGCTCCGACAGTCTCTTCATGGGTATCTCAACCTATGCCTCGGACTTCCAGTACCGCGCCTGGGGTGGACTGAAAGCCATGACTAATGGCGCCAACCACACCTCTTCGTTGCTTCATAACTCAAAGCTCCAGCCAACGCGCTTCGAGCTCCAGGGTAATATCCAGAACTACGAATACTACAACGATGGACGCCTCAGATTCGTGGACCATACTGCCGACACAAACTTCGATCGTTCGTACGCCTACGATCACCTGGCGAGGCTTACCGAGGCAAAGACTGGAGGGCGGGCGCGAGGCGATGCGGGCGCATCTCCCTACTACGAAACATTCAGCTATGACGGGTGGAGTAATTTGACTGGCCGTCAAACAAACAATTGGGATCAAGAACAGATGTTCGATGATGCCGGTTACACCAACAATCGTCGCTCAGGCTGGGGCTATGATGCCGATGGC
>JANMVC010000617.1:0-2226 GCA_031392315.1 Pyrinomonadaceae bacterium
GACCGCAGCTTCAGTCGCTTCGGTGAAAACCTGAAGGATCTCAGGCAGCTATGGCCAGCGGTGACAAGCGAGCTACGCGACATTGTCAGAGACCAATTCTTTGGGCGTGGCGTCGGCCCCAGCGGGCAATGGAAACCCCTGAATGACGCCTATCGCAAATGGAAAGAAAAGAAATTTCCGGGGCAACCGCTCCTGATTCGAACTGGTGAAACCTTCCGATCTCTTACCACCAATAGCCGAAACTCAATCGTTACCCCCTTGCCTAACTCGCTTACCTTTGGGACGAAAGTCCCCTACGCAGTCTTTCACCAGCGCGGCGGGCGGCGGTTGCCCCGGAGACCGATTTTCGATTTCAACGAACGACAGAAAGAAGGCCTCGTGAAAGCCGTGCAACGCCGCTTGGTTGCCGCCGGGCGCGAAAACGGAATTACCCTGACATGACCATCGAAGACATTCAATTTGCCTTAGCCGAAGCCATCCTAGATGACCTGCCCGCTGCGCTGTTCGCCCAGTTTGCCCGCCCCGTGCGCTGGCTGGAACGCGATGACGACAGCAACCGAATGGCATGGCGGGAATTGCAGATGATTGCCGAACCGTTGCAGGAACTGTGGAGTCAACAACAGCTAATGCTCAATTTCCCAGCGCTGCTCATTCACTACCAGGAAACACAAAGCACCGAAGTAGACGAGTGCGGCGACCAGGATCACACGGCGTTTTTCTTCTTTGATTTGATCTTGACGCACCCCAACCCGGAAGTGCTGATAAGCTACTGGTTTCGCTACGCCGAAGCGATCAAAGCCGTCTTAATCGGCAAGCAATTCAACTTTCGACTACAAATCACCGGGCAACGCATCTCCGAAACCGGGCCGCTGGAAAGCCTCGAATTGCGGCGCGGTCTCATTGATGTGCAAGTAACTTTTTAGGAGCAACCGATATGGCAGGAATCAATTTTGTAGATAACACCAACCGCCCGTTTTTAGACGACCGCGTAAAATCAGCATTTCAAGTGTTCGTGAACGTAGTCATTCCGGCAGCTGTTGCGGGCGTGCCACCGGCGATTGTGCTGGAAACCAACGCCGAGGGCTGGAAAACGCCCGTCATCGCCACACATCCGAATGCGGTCTATCTGGGCTGCACCACCGAGGGCTGGGATTTGCAGTTGGACAAACAGACGCAGGATGAATTTTGCGATGAACAGGTTGACCCCGAATCCACGACCACCACATCCAGAAAGCTGACTATCGCGGGCAATTTATTGGGTGTGTTGGATGAGAAAATCCTGACGACCCTGTATGGCTTGACGAAGTGGCACGCCGATGTTGACACGTTTCAGCACTACGGCGATGCAGGCGATGTTACGAATCCGTCTATGTCGGTGCTGGCGATTTGGCGGCGGCTCGTGAGCGGAACGTATAAATACGGGTATTTTCTCTTTCCGAACGCGGAACAGACCGCCGCCTATCCCACCGGCAAACTGAGCAGCAAGCAGCGCATCCTCGCGCCCGTTTCGTTCACCGCCAAAGGCTATGCAGGCTATGGCGGACGCAGCTACACGAAGTATTTTGAAGAATAGGACTCCATGGCCTCAATTACCGAGCAATTCAAAGCCCGTTTGAGTGACGAAATCGAAACGGGCGACTATCGCGGCTTTCCGCTTCGTCTGCGCCGGATGCGCGCCAAAGCCTTGTTTGAGCAAGGGCTAATGCCGATGTTCTTCGCCGACGTGTATCGGCAAGCACAGGGCGTTGACCCTGAAGACGCGAACAATGCCAACCTCAATCGCAAATTGACGGCGAGCGAGTTTGACGAACTGGAACAGTTCAAATCCGTGCTGATTATGGACTGCTGCGTGGAACCGGAAATCAAAACAGAGGCGCTCAATCCCAGCGATGTTTTATTGGCCGATATTCCCGACGACGTACGCGAGTTTATTTATTTGTATTCCCAACGACTGGTCAGCTTTCCCGACGGGAAGGATACAGAGAAAGAGCAGGTGTCAGCGGCCACGTTGAAGCCGTTTCTTCGTCACCGAAAAAGGGCTGCGAAACCTGCGCCTGTTGATTCACGCCGCGCAACGGTTCGGCCAGCGACCAAGCGACCTACTGGCCAATGAAATGCTGGAAGGTTGGTCGCCTTTGCTGGCACTGGCGTTTGATTTGGGCTGCGATTTGGTGATGGCGGATTGGGAAGCGGAGATCGCCGCGCAATTCACCGGCGGCGCGGAAG
>JANMVC010000633.1:0-9412 GCA_031392315.1 Pyrinomonadaceae bacterium
CTCCACGGTCTCTTCGGGTTCGGATTTAATCGCGGAACCGCGCTGCTCCGAAGTGCCGATACAGTTGCAGTCATCAGCATCACCTTTGCCTACTCCTTTCTGCTCCACGTCCACTTGCATCTGTGGGCCAACGCCTCAAACAGATCGCTGACGCGCTTCGAGAAATTTCGTCTCTACATCTCTTACGGGCCGCCGCTGTTCCTGCCAATCGCCATTTACAAAATCTGGACGGGACCCTATGAGCCGATGCTCAAGGCAGTTGCTTTTCTCGTGCTGCCAATGGCGGTATGGATCACTTACGTGCTGGGCTTTATCGCCGTCACCGAATTATTGATTGCCCGAAAGACTACCAACCTCAGCGAGCAACGCATCATGCGCACACTCGCTGCTTCGTTCATTGCCGTCGGGCTGGTGATTCTGGCGGCACTGGCGCTGGGAGTGGGCGATGGCACGGAGTGGGGACTCTACTTGAAGACGCTGGCCAATCTAGGTTCGCTACTGCCTTCGGCCCTGCTGGCGTATTACATTTACCGCTACCGATACCTTGAACTGATCATCGAAGAGAGCTTGATCGTCGCCTCCTTTGCCGCGGTCGTCCTCACTATCTATCTTTTCGGAATCCGCACCATTGGCGATTGGCTAACTGCGCAATACGGTGTGCGTGCTGGCGTAGTCGAAGCGCTGCTGATTCTCGCGCTGGCGTTGGCGGCCGCGCCTTTGCGTACCTGGTTGGAAAAGCGGTTTCACAAGTTGTTTGAGCGCGAGGCTGCGCTCTACCGCCAGATTGTTTCGCGCATCAGTTCCCATGCCGGCCAATACCAGCAGTTGCCTGAGTTGCTCGAGTTCGTGGAACGGGAAACCACCAGCGCGCTGGGCCTGCGTCGCGTAAAAATCGTGCTCAGCGACCCATCAAATTCAACAGCGTCGAATGCGTTCGGCGGTGATACCCCGGTGAACGACGACAATGATCGGAACGTCGGCGAACCATGGGTTGGCCAGGTTATTGATCTATCGAGCCGAAACGGCTGGTCGCCGGTTGAAAGCGCATTGGCGCTGGAAAGTCACGGATACACCATCGCCTACCCGCTGCGGAGGGACGAGCGCATTTCAGGCGCGCTGCTGGTAGATACTTCATCCGCCGCGCTAACGGAAGATACGCGGTCGATCCTGAAAATCCTCGCCGACCAGGTCGCGATTGCGATCGAAGATTGCCGGCTCGTCGAAGCGAATGTGCGGCTGGAGCGAACGCTGGCTGAACGCGAACGCCTCGCTACCCTCGGGCAAATGGCGGCGACAGTGGCACACGAGATCAAAAATCCGCTGTCGGCGATCAAATCCATTGCGCAGGTCATGGCTGAAGACCAACAGGTCAGCCGCGAGTATGCCCGCGACCTGAGTCTGATTGTGGGTGAGACGGACAGGTTGGGCCAGAGCGTAACTCAGCTCCTGAGCTTTGCGCGACGAGAAACGCCGGCGGAGTTGCCAATGCCGGCGGACCAGCTTGTCGAGTCTGTCGTTGGGCTACTACAGGTCAGCGCGGAGAAGCAGGGAATCCACATCGCCACGCGCATCGAGAGTGAGACGGAGATGGGCGGCGCGGCGGTTTCAGCGGTACGGGTCGCGTTATCAAATCTGATTCTAAATGCCTTGCAATCGTCGCCGGCGGATAGCGAGATTGTCATCAAAGATCGAATTGAACACGGCGTGCTGATCATCACGGTCCAGGACAGCGGTCCGGGTGTGTCGGACGAACTGCGTCAAAGGATTTGGGAGCCGTTTTTTACTACCAGGCAGCGAGGCACAGGGCTCGGGCTTGCAATCGTTCGCAAGCGAATGCAGGAAGCGGGCGGAACCGCGCGGCTGGCGGCGCGTGTCGATGGCGAAGGTGCGACGTTTGAACTTCGGGTGCCGCTGGAGAAGTAGTTGGCGGCATCTCATTAACACCTGGCTTGAGCCAGGTGATTGAGATGTGTCTTTATCCCTGAACCGTTTCAACGGTTTACCAATCGAAACCGTTGAAACGGTTTTCGTATGGCCATTGGCGAATTCACCGCACTGAAGTGCGGTGTTAATGAGATATCAGAAGTTCGTCAGCCGTCGCTGGAACTTTTCGGCCTCGTCCGCGTGTTACCTGCCGAGTGTTGGCCCATCGAAAGTAGTAAGCGCCTGGTCTAACAAAGAAACGCGCGAAGAACGTGACGTCGTTTCTGATCGCCAGGCGCGCCCTCTCCTCGTTTCCGTCCCAAGACAATTGCTAAGGAGATCTATGCACATGAACTTCCGTAGAACGCGGTCAACAATTCTGTTTTCACTTTTCGCTGGTCTTTCAATCGGTGGACAGCAGGTGCTTGCTCAAACCGCGCCTGCAAGTCTTTCGCAGGAGGAGAAGCGGACCGACGAAACCAATCTCGATACGCAGCTCTATCTGCTCGTGGCTACCAATCAGGAGGTAGACGACGCGAAGCTTCCGGCGGCACTGGATCCGGTTGTCAAACAGCTACGCACGTCGCTGCCGTTTAAGAACTACCGGCTGATGACTACGCTGGTGAATCGCGTAAAAAACGAAGGACGACTGAATCTGAAATGGATTGGCGGCCCCTTGATTGGTTCTGCCGCCGCTTCAGCCGGCACTCCCAGCTTCAACGAGTTCAGAGTTAATTCGGTGAAGCTCGTCGTAGACGATGGCGGCCGACAGATGGTGCGCATGGATGGTTTCGCTTTCGGCGCCAGAATTCCGATTCAAACCGGGGTAGTTGCCTCGAACGCGCCCCCAACGCCCGTCGTTAACTATGAACCGACCGGCCTAAACACCGACATCAGCATGCGCGAGGGTGAAGCCGTGGTCGTCGGCACGTTGAACGTAGGGCCATCAGGAGATGCGATTATCCTCGTGATGTCGGCGAAGCGCGCAAACAAATAAACTCAGCAACAGGTGCAGCAAATGTCCGACAAACTTCAGTTTGTCGTCGTTCACCAAAGTCGAGGGCGAGCGACAAACCGAAGTTTGTCGGACATTTTTGCCGGATTCACGTCGCAATCCTCTCTGGCACAGGACGCGCTAGCGGAATTCACCTGTAAGGTCCTAAACTAACCGGAAGGTGAAACAAGAAAAGTTGCGACTGTTAATTGTGGACGATGAGGAAGCCTCGCGCTACGGCATGCGGCGCGCGCTGACTACGTTTGGGTACAACGTCTCCGAAGCCGGCTCGGCAGAAGAAGCGAGAGCTCTACTCAAGCAGTTGCAGCCGGATCTGATGCTGCTTGATGTGAACCTTCCGGGCATGAGCGGGCTGGAGTTTTTGCGTGAACTCAAAAGCATCAGCGCAGACGGCCCGCTCGTTATTATTATTACGGCGCACGGTTCGGAACGGATGGCCGTCGAGGCAGTGAAGGCTGGCGCCTACGACTACCTCTCAAAACCATTCGAGCTCGACGATCTCCGACTCGTCATTAAGAATGCCGCGGAGACGATTCAACTTCGGCGCGAGAATCTTTCGCTGCGGCGGCGGATCGAAGTGGAACGATCGCAGCGCGGCGCGTTCATCGGTAACTCGGAAGGCATGCAACGCGTGCGCGGGATGATTGAGAAGGTCGCGGAGACCGATGCCACGGTGCTGGTGCGCGGCGAATCGGGAACGGGCAAGGAGTTGGTCGCGCGCGAACTGCATGAAAGAAATAGTGTGCGCAACACCGGCGCTTTTGTAGCGGTCAACTGTGCGGCGCTACCGGCGGAGTTGATCGAATCAGAACTGTTTGGTCACGAGAAGGGAGCCTTTACTGGCGCTGCCGCGCGCCGGCTGGGGAAGTTTGAGCAGGCGAATGGCGGCACGCTGTTTCTCGATGAGATTGGCGACATGAGCTCCAACGTCCAGGCAAAACTTCTGCGCGCGCTCGAGGAACGCAAGATCGAACGCCTCGGTGGAAACGAATCTATTCCGGTTGACGTGCGCATAGTCAGCGCCACCCATCGTCCGTTGGAACAGGAAATCGCGGCCGGAAACTTCCGCGCCGATCTGTTCTATCGCTTAAGAGTCGTAACCATCGAGATTCCACCGCTGCGCGATCGTCGCGAGGACATTCCACTTCTGGCCGAAACTTTTACGCGTGCCGCTGCCGAGCGCTATGGATTGCCGTTGCGGCAGGTTGGGCAGAGCGCATTGCGGCGGCTGGTTGACTACGATTGGCCTGGCAATGTGCGTGAACTCAAAAACACGATCGAGCGCGCGGCAATTATGGCTGATGGCGAAGAGCTGCGTTCGCAGGATCTGCCGGATGAGATCGTGCCGGGAGCAGAAAAGCTAAAACCCATCGAGGCGGATTCAGCTGACGGACTGAATGTGCCATTCACCGCCGAGTTTCGCGAGGACCGGAAAGAGTTTGAGCGCCGCTACATTTCCCGTTGCCTGGAACACACGGGCGGAAACGTGACTAAGGCGGCGGAGATTTTGGGGATGCACCGCCAGTCGCTGCAACACAAACTTCGCCAACTGGGTTTAGGACGACGCTACGTTTCGGTGGGCGCTGACGCATCCGAAGACTCCAACGAGTGAGCCGACCTTCAGAATCGGGCCACTGCACCACTCCATTTGCGTTCTCTAGCTTGGGTCAATAGACTGCCAGCGCAAACCGACAGTCATCTGGAGAACCCATGAAAGCCAGCATCGACGCCATCATTCAGCGTGAGCAAGCGGAGTACCTTGATCGTCTAATCCCACAAACTGATCAGCTTTTGCAGGAGATGGAGGCTTATGCCGCCGAGCATCACGTGCCGATTGCTGATCGCGAGGTGGCGCTGTTTCTTGAGATCACAGCACGCGCGATCAAGGCGCGCCGCATACTCGAAGTTGGCATGGCGATTGGTTATTCGGTGATTCATCTGGCCCGGGGAATGGATGAAGGTGGGCGCGTGCTGTCGATTGAACCTGACGAGGCCATGATCAAGGCGTCGCAGGGTTACATCGAACGCGCGGGACTGAGCTCGAAAGTGCGCATCGAACGCGGCAAGGGTTTGGAAGTGATCCCGCGGCTGCGTGAGACTTTTGATCTCGTGTTCATCGACGCACTCAAGGAAGAATATCTTGGCTACCTCGAACTCGCTCTGCCACGCTTGCGCACCGGCGGGGTGATCATCGTAGACAATCTGCTGTGGGGCGGACAGGTCGCCGGCGAGATAAGTTCGCCGGATCAGGAGAGTTCGACAAACGCGCTGCGCGAGTTTAACCAGCGGTTTGTGGCCCATCCGAAGTTAAGAGCCGAAGTGCTGCCCGTTGGCGACGGCCTGGGCTACGCGGTGAAGCTTGGCTAGGCTCAGTCATCTGTAGCCGCAAGCAAAAGACGAAACGATCCACGAAATCACACCAAAAGACACCAAGGTAGTTTGTGCTCGTTCGTGTTGTTTCGTGGATCGCTTTCTTAGTGTCGAGATGATCCGGAATGATCAGCCAGGAGTTTCAAGCCGCAAAGATTATCTCTCGTGGCGGGGTCATCGCCTTTCGCACCGACACGTTTTATGGGCTGGGCGCCGACCCTCTTAGCGCATCGGCTGTTAGAGCGGTTCGCGAGTTGAAGGGCAGGGAAGAGACCAATCCCATCCTTGTTTTAATTTCCGACCTCACTGAAGTCGAGCGTTTCATCGCGCATCAATCCGAAATGTTCAAGACAGTCGCTAATCGTTTTTGGCCCGGCCCGCTGACTCTGGTTGGTGCGGCGCGTCCTGAGTTGCCGACCGAGTTGACAGCCGCGACGGGAACAATCGGCGTACGTTTGCCAGATGATGAAACTGTGCGGGCGTTGGTGCGCACCTGCGGCGGAGCGCTGACTGCGACCAGCGCGAATGTTTCCGGACAGCCGCCAGCACGGAGCGCGGCGTACGTTAGGAAATATTTTCCGTTTGGAGTGGACTTAACTATTGATGGCGGCGAAGTGACCGCTACTCAAGCGTCGACGGTTTTGGACTTAAGTGGTGAACATGCGCGCATGGTACGCGAGGGCGCAGTTACACGTAAGGAGTTAGAGGGTGTGGTGGTTTTCTAGTTTAGTTGGGGCGACGGCTGTTCGCGCCAAGGGCGCTCATTGCAGGCAGGACGAGCACCCCAGCCGGGCTGCCCAGCCGGGGACACCGCTGCCTGCGCTCCCAGCTTTCGGCAGTGCTCCGTTAGAAACTTTCCAGTCTATTGACTGACGGTCAGGTTTCGCACGAAGCCCCAGTCGCCGCTCGCGTCCACTTTGATGTTGCCCACGCCTTTGCGCGCGATCACGATATTCGCCTGATACCAAAGCGGCAGGACGGGTATCTCGCGACTCACGATCTCCTGAATCTGCGTGTAAAGCTGTTTCGCCTTCTCACGATCGAAAGTATTAATCGCTTCGTCAATCAGGGGATCGAGTTCCTTGTTGCTGTAGCGACTGCGATTGCGTGAGGCGCGTGTCTCGGTGGGAATCTCGGAGGTGGCAAATAAGTCTTTAAAGAAAATCGGGTCCTGATTGCCGCCGACCCACTGCCCGTAAAAAATCTGATAGTTGCCGCGGCGCACTTCAGCAAACAAGGTATTGAGTTCCGCGGTTTCAATCTGCATCGGAACGCCGACGTCTTTCAGATAGTTCTGGATCACTGCGGCATAATTCTTCCCCGAAGCGTTGCTGCCGGAAACTTTGTAAACCAACGGCTTCGCAAATCTCATCTGTGGGCCATCGCCGTCCGGGTCTTTCAGTCCGGCTTCGTCCAAAAGTTTCTTAGCCAGGGCAGGATCGAAATTGTAGGTCTGTCCGGTGCTGTAGGCCCACGACTCGTCCGGCAAGACTGAATGCGCGATCTTGCCCATGCCCAGCAGCAGATCGCGAATCATGCTTTCACGGTCGATCGCATGGGCCAGCGCTTGCCTGACGCGCGCATCGTTTAGCGGCGGCTGAGTGCAATTGAGTGTCAGGACATAGACGTTTGAACCCGTGAACTGAAGCACTTGTAAGTTTGGATCCTGTTGGAGATTCTTGACTGCATCGGGCGAGAGGCTGGTCGGCAGCGGGGAGATGTCCACGCGGCCAGATCGGAGCTCAGCTTGAAGCGCATTCGTGTCAGCAATCACCCTGACCCGCAGCACCGGGATATGTGGCGCTCCTTCCCAGTAATCGGGATTTGCCTGGAGGTCCAACACCTGTTGTGAACTGTCATAACTCACAAACTTAAATGGACCTGATCCCAAGGGACGGTCCTTTTGTGTCGGGAAACTATCCTTCGGGATGATCGCCACCGGAACGAGGTTGCTGAGCAGACCGGTCCAGGGTTTTACCAGCGTGACGACGAGTGTTTTCGCGTCAGGCGCTTCCACGCTCTTGATGTAGCTCCGTCGATTGGGACCCGTGCCTTCGTAGAAACTGGCCGACTTGGCAAACGAACTGGAGAAAACGAGGTCGAGGGTGTACTTAGCGTCTGCTGAAGTTAAGAGCCGCCCGTCGTGAAACTTCACGCCGTCGTGGAGAGTGAACGTGAAGACCGTGCCGTCGGCTGAGGGCTGAATGGTTGTGGCCAACTCGCCGACGTAGTCAAACTTCTCATTTTTCCTGACCAGCGAATTGAACATCAGTGTGCGGACGCGTTCGCTGGCTGCGTCTACCGAAGGCGAACCGATGGGATCGATAGTGAGAATATTGTCGCCGAGCGCGATCACAAATGCGCTGCTGCGTTTTCGGCAGCCGTTCGAAAGCAGCGTCAGCGTTAGAGCCATAACGAGCAGGCAGGTAAGTCCCTTACAGCGCATTCGATTGATCTCCATACTTGTAGTTAAGCGTTTCATTGAGCTGGGTGGTTTCATCCGCCAAACGCTGAAACCTATCGGCGTCAAAATCAGTGGGTAGTTTGACGATCGCCTTGGTCGCAGCGATCCGCTTCAGGGTTCCGCGCATGCGGTCTTTGGGAAGCTTGCCGGCGCGCGCGACCTCGAGCAGCCCGTGGTAGCCGCGCCGGATAATCTCCGGGCGGGCGCAGATTAGAAACATGTCTTCGCCGGCCAGAAAGGCACGCTCGACGGCGGATTCGATTTCGCAGTGCTTGGCAATCGCACCCATTTCGAGGTCGTCCGTGACCACGAGATGTTGATACCCAAGTTCGCGGCGGAGCAGATTGGTGACGATGTTGTGGCTCAACGACGCAGGCTCGAGAAGTCCGCCCGTCATGCCTTTCTCGATGTCGATGTTGGGAAACCCGCCGTGGCTGACCATCACACAGCGCACGCGATCGTCTTTGCGTTGAAAAAGTTCGATGTAGGGCGCGAGGTCCTGCGCGATCAGCGCATCGTGGGACAAACTGACCATGGGCATTTCTTCGTGGGAGTCGACCTCGCCGGCGCCAATTCCGGGGAAGTGTTTGAGACAACCCATGATCCCGGTTTCCTGCAGGCCGCGCAGATAGACCGTGGTGTATCCGAGCACTTCGCCGGGTGAACGTCCAAATGAGCGCGAGTAGAGTCCGTTTGAGAGGAGATCGCGCTCGTCGGTCATGATCGACATGACGGGAGCGAAGTTCATGTTGAAACCAAGCATCCGCAGGGTCTCGCCGCTGATGCGGCCAAGGGCTCGCGCGGCGGCCAGATCGCCGTGTTGACGAATCGTTCTAGCCGAGGGCATCGGCGTGAATATCTTTCGTAAGCGATCGACAAGCCCGCCTTCCTGGTCGACGCCGATCAGCGGACTGACTGGCAGTATTTCCCGAACGCCGTCCGTCAGCTTTCGGAGTTGCTGCGGGCTTTCGACGTTTCGCCCGAAGATAATGATGCCGCCCGGCTGCACTTCTTCGATCAGTGCGCGCGCGTCAGCATCCAGTTCGGGACCGGAAAGGCCGATGTAGAAAAGCTGTCCGATCTGTTGTTCGAGGGATAACGTCTGAAGCGATTCCGATGGCATGGTTTGTTTTACGGCAACGACGCGGGCGGTAACGCCGAGTGATCTTCCCCTGGGAGATGAAATATCGGTTTTCACTATAAGACACATTTCCGGAAGCAGTAAACCAGACTACGAAGACACAAAGGCACGAAGTCTCAAACTGAAACGGTTTTATCTCCCTCTTCGCCTCTCCTTTGTACCTTAGTGTCCTGGTGGTTGAAATCAAGCGCTAACTTTCACATGCCGTCGCATTGATGTTATCCTCAGACACGTTAACCAACCGAAAACCAAGTTTGACTAGGACGTTTACGACGCATGGCCCAGCAAAATTCATTTGACATCGTATCGGAAGTTGATCGCGCGGAGATGACCAACGCGATCAATCAAACGATCAAGGAAGTCCGCCAACGGTTTGATTTCAAGGGCAGCTCAGCCACCGTGGCGTTGGAGGCCGAGGAACTGGTGTTGACGGCGGAGGACGAAACTAAGCTGCGGAATATGAACGAAATCTTCCAGCAGAAGCTGGTCCGCCGCGGTG
>JANMVC010000702.1:0-7597 GCA_031392315.1 Pyrinomonadaceae bacterium
CTTGGTGAAGGCCTGATTGGCCAAGTGGCGCTCACCGCAGAGCCCATTAGCACTCCCGACGTGCGCCGTGAAGCGATGTATGTTAACGCGCGGCAGGAGACGCGTTCGGAGATGGTGGCTCCGATCATTTCCAACACCGAAGTGATCGGAGTTTTCGATCTTGAGAGCGATGAACTGAATGCATACTCCACCGACGATCTCGAGGTGTTGATGTTGCTGGCGTCGCAGGTGGCGATCATCATTGAAAAGGTGATGCTGCATGAGCAGTTGATCGAGAAGAAGCGCCTCGAAGGTCAGCTCGAAGTCGCGCGCCAGGTTCAACTCGAGTTATTGCCGGCGAAGGACCCGCAGTTGGACGGATATGACATCAGCGCCTACAACTTTCCCACCGAGGAAGTGTCGGGAGACTACTACGATTGGGTGCAGATTTATGAGGATCAGATCGGACTCGTGGTTGCCGACGTTTCTGGGAAGGGAGTTCCGGCGGCGTTGCTCATGGCCTTTCTGCGCGCGAGCTTGCGGGCGGCCACGCACATTGGCTATTCGCCGCACATCTCGATGGTCAAGGTGAATTATCTGCTTTGGGAATCGATTGAACGAAACCAGTTTGTCACCGCGTTCTATGCGATTCTCGACGTGACGAATCGGACGCTGGCTTACACAAACGCCGGTCATAACCCACCGCTCCTGTTGAATAAAGCCGGCAAAGCAGAGTTTCTGCATCGCGGCAGTTTTCCCCTCGGCATGTTTCGGGACACTCGCTATCACGAGTATTACCTGACTACTGAGCCCGGCGATATCCTGGTGCTTTACACCGATGGTGTGACGGAAGCGCAGAATCTGAAGGGCGAGGAGTTTGGCCGAGCGCGACTGGCGGCGGCGGTGAAGGCGAACCGGAAACTGCCGGCCAGGGATCTGATCGCCGCGGTTCACAAAGAAGTGATTGACTGGACCGAGGGGATTGGCGCTACTGATGACGTCACCTTCTTTGTCATCAAGGCTCTTTAAGGCAGCACTCTGAATTTTCAACGAGCGACAATTCAAAGGCAATCCAAAAGGGAGGCAACGCCCAGGCGCTGTCTCCCTCGAAGGTAAACGAAAGATTAGTAGTTAGTGAGCGGTGATCGAGCTATGCGCAAGGTCGCCACCGGGCGCGAGCGGTGCGTGGTAGTTTCCAAAGTGAAATCCCGTCTCAGCTTCGGACAGCGCATAGACGTCGAATCCAAACGCATCGAGGTAGTCGGCAAGGTCATCGAGTGAAAGCAGATAGACTGCGGGAGGGAAGCCGGCTTCAGCGCGGATTTCCAGCAGGCGCTCAAGCACTTCAAACGGGGCAAAGCATCTAACCGGATCTCTGTAGGTTGCCATTTCTGTAGCGCCTCCTTTCGAGCCTATTGAAAAGAAACTGTCGCACGCGCTACTTAACCTGTGCTTTGATGTACGTGGGGCGAGCTGCGTTCGTTCGTTTCAGAAAAAGATCTTTCGTGTTCAAAAAAAACAAGGGCCTTCACGTCGCGGCTGATGGAAAGTTTAAATAATCAATGAGTAACCCAATCACTTTAGAGACTCCAGTAAGCGCTCCGCCGCCGCTCAATTTTCTGGCGTTGCTGCGCCAGATGCTGAAAACCTCAGACAAAGTCAGCGATTTGCTGTTTTCGCCTGGGCGTCCGCCGCAAATTGAACTGGCCGGCAAACTTCAGGGGATCTCATTTCCCGGCCTGGAGAAGCTCCTGCCTACGCATACAGCGAGCATCGCCAAGCTGATTATCGGGGCGAATGAAGCCGCAACCGATAGCATCGAAAAAACCGGCTCCGCCGATCTTTCATTTAGCGCGCCGGGCGAGGCGCGGTTTCGTGTAAATATTTTCAAGCAGCGCGGCAGCTACGCGATCGTGATGCGCGTCATCCCTACTAGCCCGCCAAACTTTGCTGACTTCGACCTGCCCGAACAGCTAAAGGAAATCATTGATATCAAGAATGGGATGGTGTTGGTGACCGGTCCCACCGGAAGCGGTAAAAGTTCGACTCTGGCGGCAATCATCGATCTGATTAACGAAACGAAGGCGTACCACATCGTCACGATCGAAGATCCGATTGAGTTTCTCCATTCGCATAAAAGTTCCACCGTGCACCAGCGCGAACTCCACTCCGACACTCCCAATTTTGCAATTGCCCTGCGCGCCGCACTGCGGCAGGCGCCGAAAGTAATTTTGGTCGGGGAAATGCGGGACCGGGAAACTATCGAAGTGGCGCTCGAGGCGGCCGAAACTGGACACTTGGTTTTGTCTACTCTGCACACGATCGACGCCTCCAAAACCGTCGATCGCATCATCGGCGTGTTTCCGAAAAACGAGGAGCGTGTGATTCGGACCCGCATCGCGCAGTCGTTTCGCTACATCGTCTCCCAGCGATTGATACCGCGGCCGGACGGAAAGGGCAGAGTGGCGGCCATCGAGATTTTGAAGTCAACCATGCGCACACGCGAGTACATTGAAAAGGGTGAATCGGAGGGCAAGTCGCTGCTTGACGCGATGGAGCAGGGCGATCAGGAAGGAATGCAGACCTTCGATGGCGTGATTGAAAAGATGGTGCGCGCCGGAGTCCTGACGCAGGAAGGCGCAATGCCTTACGCGACTAATGCGAATAACCTGCTGTTGCAGCTCGGCGACCTGGCCGCTGCCGCGCCCAAGCCGCCGGCCGCCGACAGAAATTCAATGCTTGATATGCTTGAACGTTAGTCGTAAGCTTCTAACAGATTAAGTCATCAGCCACTCTCCCCTGAAGTCACAGCGTTTTTCCAAATATCTGTATGCGATCGCGATTTTTCCAAAGCCTGCTTCCGGGCATCGTAGTTTTTCTGGTGCTTACTGCACCCGTCCTCGTCGCCCAAACTCCATCGAGCAGTGTCTATCAGGGGATCCAAATCGATGCGCCTGTCGACGGGCGGATTAGGATTGAAAATCAGTTTGGAGAAGTCAGGGTTGAGGTTTGGAAGGAGAAATACGTTTCCGTCTCCGCGATAGTTGATCCCGCGGCATCGTTCACCCGCTCGCCAGTTGTTATCGAAAACAAGCCGCGACTTCTGGCAATCAATATCGTCCGTAGACGTAACGATCCTGCAGCCGTAATTGAGCTTGCCGTTAAGATTCCTGAAAGCGCGCATGTGGAAATCGTGACTGGAAAGCATGCGGCGAGCCTGGAGGGGCTTTCATCCTCCGCCTCGCTGACCACGCTCACCGGAAACATCAGGGTCGAGCTGCCGGCCCAAGTGAATGCGGACATAGTCGCGAAATCAATCAGCGGCTCGATTAGCTCAACTCTGCCGCAGCTAGCCAGCAATGGCAGCCACGCGTTGCAGTCTCGCCTGGGCACCGGCGCCCAGACTCTCAGGATCAATACCCAAAGCGGAACTGTCACATTGAGCGCCGCAGCGGCCGGCGTTCCGACCAAAACGGCGCGCGCGGAAACGGATGGTCCACTTACTTTAGACGCGCCCAGGCAGGCAGCCGGAATACCCGCGCCACTCACGGAGAATCAGGAGATCAGCGAAGGCGACATCGTTCGGGTCGACTCGCAATTGGTGACGCTCAACATGAGCGTGGTCGATAGAAACACGAATCGTGGCCTGCTCGGGCTCGGACGATCAGATTTTCGACTCTTCGAGAATGGCGCTGAACAGGAAATACTTCAGTTTGAATCATCAGCAGCGCCCTTCGATCTGCTTTTGTTGATCGACCTGTCCGGCTCGACTCGTGAAAAGGTGGCGCTGATCCGCGCGGCGGCGTTGCGTTTCATAAATGCCGCCCGATCTTTCGACCGAATCGGCGTGGTTACCTTTGCTGGTAAGCCAAACGTAATTTCGCCATTAACGCTCGATCGGCAATCCCTGCGCGAACGCGTGAACGCGATGGAGACGGCCGTGACCGGCGATACAAAACTTTACGATGCAGCCGATTTCGCCGCGACCCTGCTATTGCAGGAGACGCAGAACAAGCGCCGCACCGCAATCGTGCTGATGAGCGACGGACTCGACGGCAGCATCGAAGGAGTGCAGGGCGATGGCTCTCGGCTTCCTTTTCAGGATTTGCTGAATCGCGTGCAGGAGTTTGACGGTGTCCTCTACACGCTGTGGCTGAACACTCGATACGTGGCTCTGCATGAACGCGACACACAGCCGGAAGCCTTCGATGATGCCTACGACCAAATGCAGGAGTTGGCCAGTGTGGGCGGCGGATTGTTCTACGAGGTGCAACGGCTGCAGGACCTGGCCGGCGCGTATGAACGGGTGGTTGCCGATCTGGGCACGGTTTACAGCTTGGCTTATCGTCCATCCGATAAGACGCGCGACGGCAAATGGCGGACGATTAAGGTGAACGTCAATCGTCCGGCGGCCGTCGCCAGGGGCAAGCGCGGTTACTATGCAAACTAGGCCCGCGCCAATTACTTTCCGGCCCAACACTGAAAAACTTGTAAATGTTTCCGACAGGACTATAATCAGACTTCCCCAGACCGTAAGCTTTCGGACCCGTCCTAACTAAAGGAAAAACTCATGAGAAAAGCACGAGTAGCGCCGATCTGTTCGGTTTTTGTGGCCGTATTGCTTGCTGGTCTGCCGGCGCCCGCCTCAGCTCAGAATCGTGAGAAGTTCGTTATCTCAGCCCGAGCGGGCGGTGTTAACGCCGTAACCGGACGCGCGACAGTGCGAGGGCGGGGTGCGGCGGAGTGGCAGCCGCTCATGATTACCGAGGATCTCGAACGGGGCGATGTTGTGAAGACGGGCCACGATGGCCGCGTTGAGGTGCTGCTTAATCCCGGCTCTTACATGCGTATCGCGGAAAATTCTGAGTTTGAAATGTCTGATAACTCGCTGGAAAATCTTGAAGTCCGGCTAATCAGAGGCACCGCGATCATGGAGGTCACTGGAGCTGACGACTCGGAGTTGCTCATCAATGTCACTACCCCGCACACGCGAATGGCTATCGTTCGCCGCGGGCTGTACCGCGTTAACGTGGTGCCCGAGGATGCAACCGAGCTCATCGTTAGAAAAGGCCGCGTCTTGCTCGAAGGCTCTCACACAAAGATCAAAGGCGGGAACAAGGTGGTGTTCAATGGCGGCCCGACCTACTCGATAGCCAAACTCAACCAGGCCGACAAGAAAAATGTCGATACGTTTGAGGGCTGGAGCAAAGACCGTGCGGAGACTGTGGCGAAGGCTAACCGCTCAATCAAAAGGCGGGATATGAGTCTATTGATGGCTGGATTCAACGATCCATGGAATCGCGGATTACGGTCCAGGGGAATGTGGGTATTCAATCCCCGGAGCGGCTGCTATACGTTTCTGCCCCTCTATTCCGGCTGGGGATCGCCTTATGGAGGTTCCTATTCAAGTGCCTATTACGGCGGCTTCTACGGAAATTACTGCTGCGGTCACCGGGCTTATCCCAATGGGGGGCTCGCTGGATCTCCGACCACCGGAAGCACGCCTGGCGGTAGCCCGAGCAATCCGTCACCGACCTACACCCCTCGCGATGTTCCCACCAGAATCGAAAGCAAGGTCGATCGCTTGAATGATCGAATGCCCAATCCATGACGGTTTTCGGGCTCACCTTTCCTTGACGAGTCCATCCAACATCTCGTTAACGAGCGTTTTGACCTCAGATTTCGTCAGACCAGCCAGGATCAGGTCCGTTAGAGCCGTCTTAAGTTGCGCCTGTACCTGATCATCGGCTTTCCGGCCAGAGCTTCTCGAACTCACCAGCGCACCAGAGCCGTGGCGGATTTTGATAAGTCCTTCTTTTTGCAGACGCCGATAAGCAAAGGCGACGGTGTTAAGATTTACTCCGAGGTCGGCCGCCACCTGCCTCACCGGGGGCAGCGAAGAACCTTCGGGTAGCTCCCCAGCCGCAATGAGCCCCTTAATCTCGTCCGCAACCTGCTGATAGAGCGGTCGCCTGTCTTTTTCATCAATTGTTATGTACATATTGTCTGTTGCACGTATACACCAGACAATACGCTTTGTCTATCGATTTTTTAGTTGGCCTCGTTTGCCAAAATCGAGCGGGTTCAGGTGCGCATGTCTCGAAACTATCTGTTCGTTAGATGGTTTGCCAGGGCCATGGCAACTTCGGTTAAGCAGGACAGGCCGCCCGGTGCGGTCGTGTCGCTAATCAGGAATACTCTCGAATGCGAGGTTTGGTAGCTCGGCGCTGTGGGAAATGGCGTCGAGGCACTTGGAATTACGCTTCCCACCAGGCCCAGTCTCCGACGGGTCAATTCGTAAAATGTGCGGGGCGTCGCGGTGTCGATAACTTCGACGCTGTCGCCCAACTCGGGCATCGCCCGGTGCAGCCGCAGCCAGCATTCCTCCAGCATCGATTGATCCTTGGCTTCCTCTTCGCTGGCATCGGTGTGAAACGTAAACCAATCCTCCACTTCTGTGAACGCGTGCATCGTCACCGCTCTTTTGCCCTGCGGTGCTCGCGGGTCCCAGGCAGGGGCGGCTGCAAACATCAGGTGATTAGTATCCGGACAATATCGATCTTCAGTAGGCCACTCAGTAAGGTTGAGCACGTGATTCGAAGTGAGCCGCTCAGCGGCGTCCGCGTCCATCCCCAGAAATAGAAGGTAAGCGCCCCAGCCATCGAGGTTCTTTAGCTGCTGCCGTATCTCGGGCGGCGTGCGACTTAGTCCGATGAGTTTGCCGTAGGTATCCCAGATAGTCAGATTGCTGATTATTGCGCGCGAGGCAGTGACGGGTTCGCCGCTCAACAGATCCACCCCGCGGGCCTGACCAGCAGAATCGTAAGTCAATCTGAGGACAGGCGTATCGAGCCTGACTTTGCCGCCGCTAGCCTTGACCGATTCTGCGAGACGATCCGCCAACGCTGCGGCGCCACCCCGGATAGCAAACAAACCGTTGAGCGGTGCGGTTAACGTGAGTGCCGCTTGAAGATAGCCAACTTCGCCGCTGGTTGCCTGGGCCAGAGCCTGGAGTTGCGCGTCGACAAAACTGCGAAATCGCGGCGAGACTGCACCAAGCTTCTCTGCGGTAGCCTGTCGCGTGGAACTAAGAATCTCAGCGCCCACGCGTCCTTCCCGAAGCAAGGTGTAGGCTTGTTTCGACTTCGACTTAGTCAGGAGATCAGGCGTTCGCGTAAGCGCTCGCCGAAGTGCGCCACCGACCAGAAAGAGATTTCGGTAGAAAGCGATGGCTTCGCCGGCGCATTCAGGGAAGACCCCGCGAAGGTCTTCTTCCAGTCTCTCGATGTTGGTTGATAAGACCACTTCGGAGTGATCGGGAAGACGGACAACGTAGCTCGGCTGTAACAGATGTGTTTCCGGAGAAGCAACCGGAAGTTCGGAAAATACCTGATCGTGAATCTCACCGGGCTGCCAGGCACTGTAGAGCCCGTAGCCCTGCTCAAAACTGTAGTCAAACTTTTCAAAGCTCGACGCGCAGCCGCCCACGCGTGACTGTCGTTCCAGCAGGCAGACGTCAACCCCCCGTGCGGTGAAGAGCAGACAGACGATATACTTTTAATTGGCGTGCAGGTTTAAGACCTGGAGATACATTGGGTAACCACTCACATATATATAC
>JANMVC010000130.1:0-41444 GCA_031392315.1 Pyrinomonadaceae bacterium
ATGACTGCCATTGACTGCGGCAGTGTGTTTGGCCCAACTCTGGAAATCAATGTTCGTGTAAACATTAAAACATCCGTAATTACCAGAAGAATTAGAGCGCAGCCTTCCTACCCCAACCCGGTTAAACAGATTCCCCTCATCTCGGTTAAAGCATGAGACGTTGTAGTAATAGATGCCAAAACCGTCTGTTTGATTGGGCCAGTTCGTTAAGGTGCCGATGTCGTTGTAAAGAAACGAATTCTGAACTGCGTAATTCGGAGCGATTCCAGAATTTGTAAAGTTGGTAATCTCGCAACTCTTCACCCAGCATCTGTCCGATCCAACCCACAACACTCCATCTACACCAGCACCGACATCAATCGTCATGTCCTCAATTCCGCAGAGAACAATGCCCGGCCCACCAACCTGATAAAATGCAACAGGACTGTAACCTGTCATTGTATGTAATATTGGAGGAGTAAAGGTCACATCATTACCACTAACCGCAGTGATTCGATGCGTGCTTCTCACATAGCTGCCAATCCCTGTGGTGGTGAAAACAAAGTTAGTATTATCAGAACATTGAATTAGGAACAAAGTATCCACTGCGAAACCCGCATTTGGTGTGGTTGAAAATGTAACAGTTGTTGAGCCCTTGGTAACTCCAGCCGATAGAGATGCTCCTGCTCCACCAGACACACCAACCTGACTGTCGATGAATCCTGAAGCAGCAAATCTCAGAATTGTTTGACCCTTACCATCTCCTCTTAATGTAACTCCTCGCTTCTGTGCCCAAGTTACGTCTCCACTTAGCGTGTAAGTTCCCGCGCTTAATTTCACTACCTGATTGGAAGTGCAAGCGGCAATCGCGCTAGCAATTTGAGCCGCTGTGGCGGATGACGTAAGAGTTGCGTGAATCGTTGTTCTGTCGTGAGGTCCTCCCGGCACACCGGTTAATGACCAATCTACGGAACGGTAAGAAGGAAGAGAATATGTGGCCGAAATAACGCAGAGCGGAAATGACAACAGAATTAGGATAGCCGCTTTCATTGCTGTTCATCAAAACCGATATCCCACGATCCAGATCTCGTCTGCCCATCCACGTCATCACCGAAGAGGCTAACTCCACTTGGGTCCGTGACTCCAAAATCTTTTGCGCCAGTATCTCCTGATTGCAAATGAAAATCCACCCCACCCACGAATGTATAGGTCTGGCTCGTCCGTGAGTTACTCCCGGGAGCGCTAGCATCACTGGATGAATTGTAGCTAGAACCGTGAAGGGCTGTAACGCTCTCGAAGCCATTCCCGAGCGTCGGCGCGGCGGAAATACAGTTCTTTAGAATTTGCGGATCAATATAATTGAAACCGTTACTGACGGACGTGCAGTTATAACTCGTAACATTGGTCCAAGCTGAGTTGAAACCCATGGTATAACTTCCCCCACTGCTTGCCATTGTGTAGGCAAGACAGTTAAACATCCGCATCTTGTTTGAGTGCGTAATAATTGCGAACTCCGAATTCCCGAACCCCGTGATTCCACCTCCAGCATGGTCCATCCTCGCAATACTTCTGCTTATCCGGCAATCGGCGTCAATGCGCCCGGAGCCAACATTGGCAGTGCTCAACCGATAGCAAAGATATCCGCTGCCTGTAGTGCCCCGAATATGAACTTGTAGATTGTCGATCCGCACATGGGCTGGCTGATTGTTATAAATCGCGTTAGCGTTGGTGAACGCCATTCGATAGGCAGTGTCGTTCCATATTCCGGGCGTTGGGTTGTTCCCTTTGATTTCGAGATAATTCGATGGGGTCGTGCTGACACTGTTCCACTGCGTTTGGGTTACATTGGTAACGTCATTGATCGATCCCATACAACTGATCCGCGTTGGTCCGGCTGTCAGTGCCGTATCGAGTGACGAATGAATGATCGCCTCGTACAGGGTGGCAAAGGCCCGCGTTGCCCCTGACGTGTTGGTCGTAGTCCCATCTCCACCGACCGTCGAGTCAGTATTGACGTAGAGCGTGGTGCCACTGAATGAATCACCTGCTGCTGCGCTGGCCTTCAGTAACGGAAGATAGGCTGCCCGCGAAACGTTCAGTTGCGCGCTTGCCGAAACGCAAAAGGCCAGGAGAAGGAGGAGCGTTCTCATTGCACGGCGATCAGGGTTCCAACGACGTTCGTTCCGTAGCGGGAGAGTGAATAGACATAGGCGACGCCCTGGGTCAGTGTGGTCCAGAGCGGTGAATTCGCGTTCGTCCGAAAGTAGGTTCCGTCATAGCTGGCCCCAGACACCGGCCAATTCACTCCTCGATTGATAAGCTGAGGGAAGATCATAAAAGACACATCCGCCGCCGTGGTCGCATCGACTCCGGTGTAATTGGTGAAAGTCGCGTTGTTCGTGAGCGTCATCGAAACGCGGTTCGTGCGGAAGTTGACGACGATATTGGAGAGCGAGCTGTTGGTCGGGATGAGCGCGGATTGCAACGCGAAAACGTGATTGTTGATGTTGGACACCACGCCCGACGTTGGGAATTCCACGCCGGACACGACGAGGTTGCTCAACACGCCAGGGCTAAGCGTGAGCGTGCCCGAATTGATTTGGAGTTGGGTCGAGCTCTCATTGGTGACGTTGTTGGCGACGGTGCCGACCAGGTTGCTCAAGACCATGCTGGCCGACTGCTTTCCGGACAACTCAGCCACAAGGTTGGTTGACCCAATGGTCAAGCTCGTGGCCGTCGCCGCTCCGATGGCTCCATCCGCAAAGAGCAGCGCGCCTGTTCCTGATTCATCATCCATCAGTGCGCGCAGCTCACTGGAGGCGTCGATCTCCGTTTCGAGCAGGATGTTCAAGGCGCCGATAGCCGTCTCGATCTCCGCGATGGTGTCCCACTCGGTGTCGAGTGTCGCGCCGGAGGGAAGTTGCGCGGTGGCGAGCGGAGCGTTGGTAATCACTCCAGTCTGACCCGAAACGCTGTGGACGGAAAACAAATGGTTCGCGGCCAGCACGGAGAGGTCGAACTCCAGGATGTTCGTCGGCTTACCAGTCAAGCTGATGGTCGGGACGGTGAACGATACGCCCGAGTTGCCGTTCGTCCCCTTGATGGCCACCACGCCCGGCCCGCTCCCTTCCACGCCCGTGGTGATTCCGTTTGTTGCCACTATCCAATTTCCGGCGTTCGTTCCGCTGACGAAAAGATTCGTCAAAGCGCTCACTGAACCCTGAAGCTCACTCGTTCCTTCGTTAATGATTCCCACCCCGAATAACCCTAGGGTTGAGACATCAAGCGACGCGATGATGGTTGTTCCGAGACCGATCAAGCCCCGAACTGTCGGCGAATTGCTCCGCACCAGATGACCGCTCCCGCTCGTCGTCGGGATGTTGATTTCCATCACCACAACGCCCGCTTGATTTGATCGGCTGGAAACGGTGAGCGCCGAAACGTCTGAGCCGTTGGTGAAGCCGATGGTGTGGATGTTGGTCCCGACCGTGACGCCGTTGACCTGCGCGGCTTTCACGGACCCGCCACCGGCTCCTGCGTCATCGTCGCTGACGGTGAATGTATGGACCTGGTTGGGGGCCGTGCCGCTGCTGGCGGCTGTGACCGTGATCCCTCCGGTGCCCTGAATGACCTTTACTCCGTTGGTCGAAATGAACCCGTTCTGTAGATGATTTGTCGTGAGGAAAAGATTCGTGGACATTCCAGCCCACTCGATTAGTTCCGCATCGGTGATGGCGAGATCGATGTTCGTCCCGCGATTGGTTCCTCCCAGGCCGAACCCAGGTTCGATCGAGCGTAGGAGATTCGTGATGCCCGCCTTGCCGTTGACCATGCCGAAGCGCGTGGCGTTGGTCACCGCTGCTTCGCCGTTCACGTTCACTTCGCCCACGCCGCTGAGCGCCTCGATCTTGTCGTAGAGCGCGTTCTTGGTGGGCACGGTCAGCGCGCCATCCCAGCCCACTCCGTAAGCTTCCTCCGGCACCGTAACTGTGCCGGCCGCCACGATGTTGGAGGAGAACCAGGCATTGACGTGGTTCGTCCAGTTGTAGGGGGAGATCCCCCAGACGATGCGGGGCGAAGCGGAATTGTTGCCCAGCTCCAGGGTCAGGAGCGCCTCGGCGCTGCTGCCGCTGAAGGCGGACATGGCGAAAGATTTCCAGCGCACGCCCGTCCTGAAGCTCGCGGTGCCGTAGCCGAAGATTTCGTCGAGGTACAGTTGCGTGCCCGCCTGCACGGCCGTGGGGCTGGCGAGCGTACCTTCAGCCTTGTGGGTGAGATACTGCGGGTAGTGCGCGGAGGTTCCGTATTGCCACAACGAAACGTCAGGCCGGGTTGTGTTCGTTTCCGTGATTCGCAGAAACGCTTGCGATTGGATCCCAGCCTCGGGATAAAAGACGCCTCGGTTGGTGACCACCGTCGAGAATGTGGCAGCGCCAAACAATTCCGTGAGCCCATAGAAGTCCGTGTTGGTGCCGAGCCCGCTCGTGCTGGCGACGTAGGCGCCGGCATTCGTGGCTCCTGGCGCGATGCCTGAGCCGACGATGTTGGAGAGCACGATCGCCAGATACACATTACCACTCGCATTGGTAAGGAACCGCGTCGGGTCAAAATGATATTGCGTCTCCACTGACCCCGCCCCACCTGCGCCCGTGTTCGTAATCCACGGCCCGAGGTTGGTCGCTAAGTCAGGCGCGAGAATGTAGCGGGAATACTTGATGCCAGATGCGTCCTGAGTGACCACGTAAAAGAGGCTGTTGGATTGGATGGCTCGCGTGCGCGTGAGACGACTCAGCTTCGTGCCCGCGACACACAGACAGACGACGGCGATTAAAAGACCGGCGGTGAAAAAGCGTTTCGAGTTCATTCTATATCCAGTGTTTGACCCTCTTCAGTTTCCAATGCGGTTTCGCTTCCCGTCTGAATGAGGCTCGATGCGGTGAGTGTCCCGTTTGTGTCAGGCACGTTTATTCTGAAAACGCTCGTGTAGGTGTTGCCGAGGACAAAGACCCGGTATTCGCCTTCGCTCAGATTCGTCGCGGTGAAGATCCCGTTTGTGCCGGTGTTGAAAAATCGACGGTCGCTGATGACCACGTTGTTTCCATTCCCGCGCACGGTGGACAGTGGCTCAACGCGCACGGTTTTTCGTTGGATAGGGACAGCGGTCCCGAGGATGTCCACGAGGTTGAAGGTGACGTTGGCTCCGAGAGCGACGCTGACGGATAACAACAGAATCAGAATGACTCTCATCGCCAGACTCCTTTCAAACGCCAGCGCGCGGCTGACGCGTTGTAGATGGCTTCAAACATAGCCGGGTTGTTAGTCAACACCACGTCAGCGCCCGTGCCGGTGACGATTCGATTTGCTGCCGTCGGGTCAGTTCCGGATTGGTGCGCGATGGTCAGGCTTGAGGTTGGATTATCCGCTTCGATGATGTGCCACGAGCCATCCTGCTCCGCCGCGAATCCATTGATCACATAAGCCGCCGAAGGCCCGGAGAGCCGCAAGAAAACATTCGTCCCGAGGACGACGGCCGCATTGTTACCGTTGGCCAGTGAGGTGTTGGCGCGAGATGTGAAATCTACACGGCCGTTGAAAACGTTCGTTCCGCGATGGGTGTTATTCGTGAACACCGAACTCGTGAACCGACCCGGCGCTGTGACCGCATGATCGGCTGACCCGAGGATGATTTGATTCGTGGTGGTTGTCGCGGCGAAGCCACCGATAGCCACGGAGTTTTGATCCGCTGCCGCCGAAGAGACTCCGATGGCAATCGAATTTGAACCCGCTGCACCGGACGCGGCACCTATCGCCAGCGAGCCCCCGCCGGAAGCCGTGGCATCCGTTCCGAGCGCCGTCGCATCCACCGAAGAGGCTTCCGCCAATGTCCCAAGAGCCACTGCTGCCCCGCCGCTGGCGATGGATGCGTATCCGACCGCCGTCGAACTCGCCCCGCTCGCGGTTCCTGAGATGTCAACGGAGTTCGCCCCGCTGCCGGGCGCGAAAAGATTTGTGAGATACGGGGAATCAAATACGCCATTGGTCCAATAACCATTCGTCAGCGCCACCACGTAGCCGCGATTGGTGGAGTTGTAAAAGCTGGCGTTGGTTAGGCTGGCAAAAGCCGCCGTCAGCAGGGTGCGAAATTCAGTTTCCGTCAGAACCACCTGCTTAGTTCCAGCTCCTTTATGGAGTAGGTTGGAAACCGCCGTCGAGTTAGTCGCGAATGCCTGCGTTGAGAACTGCGACAGCCCGTAAACAAAGGCGCTCGCCTGATTCGTCCGATTCGTCGCACCGTCCATATTCTCGATTGGCCAGAGCGCCGTGAACGTCGCGGCTGCTGCTTGCGTGTTGAGGGTGAGCGTCGCCCACGTGCCGGCGCTTGAAGCGGCCAGCGCCCCGCCGATGGGTCCGCGCAGTTCGATCTGATTCGTGTTCAGCCAACGCGGAAGGATGGCGCCGGTGTAAGGCGCGAATGCGATCTGGTTGAAGAGATTTGTTGCCGCCAGATTGACGCTGACGAGGTTGGTCGCAATCGTCGTCGCCGAGATCGCATTGGTCCATGTGCGCGTGCTCGAGTTGACGGTGAGCGTGTTGGATGTGACGGGCGGATTCGTTACGGTGATGGTCAACCGAATGCGCTCTTGATTTGCGCCGAACGCGGAGACAGCAAAAAGCAAAAGGAGAGGTAGCAGCTTGTTCATACGTCGAAGGTCTGATCGATGGCGTTGCCGCCGTCGTCCACGCCGATCACGCGCTGTTTCAGGTTGCCGGGTGACGTGATGGTAAGTTGCCCGCCAGCCTCCATGACGCGCGGGACAAACTGCGCGACGATTTGAGCCTTGGTGTAATACTCATCATTCGGCGTGGGGGCGACGGAGCTGACCTGCGTGACGGCGTTTTGAAGTGTGATTTGGCCGATGAATACTTTGGTTCTAGCCGTGCCTTCCTGAACCTCGATCTCGAGATACGCGGTCTTCGTTGAATCCGATCCGAGATAGGTATTCAGGAGGGCCGTGTTCAGGGCTAGTTCTCCGCTGAACACGTTTTCAGTTTCGTCCTTGGACCAAACCGTTAGGAGGGCCAGCGGCGCCGCTGAATCATAAACGCTATTGATTGCAACGGAGAGTGACAGCGGAGAAATATCAATCCGATTGAAGCGATCTAATCGGCTCGAAGTGAGGTCGGGTTCAACGAGGACAACTTGAATCGGAACGGTCTCGTATTTGGTGAAGGAAGAGAGTTGAACGCTGCCTCCGTTCATGTCCGACACCTGCAACTTCTTATCGGGGAAGTTGACAAAAAGTTTTCGCCAAGCCGTTGCCATTGACGCCGGGGTTAGGCGTGCAAATGGCGGGGGTCAATTACGGAAATCATGTGCCTAGTGGTCCACCTAAATAACGTCGATCTGGCGGTGAGCAACCAATGTTAGCAGTGTGGTCAACTCGGAAACGCTCAGCCCCACAGACGGCAGGAGGACGGATATTGCGGGACCACCAAACGTCACCGACTCGATCACGTCGGGCCTTTTAAAGCCATTCACATACGTGGTCGATGAGACACGGACGCGATAAGCGCACGGATGAGCGAACCAAACCCTGCTGCGGCGCGCCACCGCAGCGGTCGCGCTCAACCCCTGGGTGTTCAATCCAAAGGACGTTACCGTTGGAAACGCTAAGAGCCCGCCGAGTGTGCCGGCCCGGATGACAACACCGGCGCGATCGACATACAGGTCGGCCCCACCGGGTCGAGTCATGTCGAGAGTGAACGGCGCGGAGTCGCGTGACAAGAAGGTGATGGATGGCGCATTGAAGTCGAACTCGTCCAGTTTAGCTTTCATCGCCGCGAGCAATGCCGCCACTGCGATCTCGCGATCTATTCCTGTTGGAACGTCATTCGACCCCAAATTGATAGTCGTCCAACCAACTACTTCGCAAGGTGGCGGTGGGCGAATCAGCCGATCTCTAGCAATCGACTTTACATAATCCCGATTTACGGATCGATCTGGCGCCCTGCTCATTTAATACTTCGTCCACGCTCGCCCGTCGCGATTCAAATCAATCAAAGTAATCGGCGCGTCATTCGGATCGGTCAACGGTGTGTAACTCGGGCCGCTGGTAATCTTGCCGCTCAATTCTATCGCGAAGATGAGTTGGTTCGCACTCTTAAAGTAGGGCGTCAGGACTTGGATTTCCGCCACCCCCGCGATCGTTTTAGTTCGCTTCGTCGCGGATGTGTAAGTGTAGGTTGCGGTGAAAGCGTCGCCGTCCGAACTGTAGACGATGCTTTGCCCGTTCCAATTTGAAACCATGTGCTCGAAAGGACGAGCGATGTAAATCTCGTCGCCTGTCTCCGCTGTGCCGGTCCATTTCTTGCAGGAATAGAAATCGTTTTCGATCGAGACAAGTCGATATTGCTGAACCGATGCGCCAGCCGACGCCCTCGGAATATCCGCGGTGAACGTTGTCCCGTTCGCCTTTCGGTTGACATTGATCCCGCGCCCGCCCACGGGAGAAATCTCGCGCACGTATTCAATCAGCCGATTAAACTCAGCCCAGACCGGGCGATACAATCCGATCTCGGGAATCTTGCGCGGAGTTTGATTCATTTTACCAAGCGAGGTTTCCGCCGGAGGTCGTGTAAGCCAGCAAGGACCACGGCGCGAACACGAGTTCAACGGTCTGTTCCGCGTAGTTGCCGACGATCTCCACGCGTTGCCCGCGCTTGCGCCAGCCCCATTGATAATCCGAACTCGGCGCGGCGGGTGTCGCCGGGAGGTTGAACGCCACCCCCGCAGGAAGCTGAAGCTGATTCGTGGTGTAAATGTAAAACCCCGTGTCGAGCGTGATCTGCCCTCCAGCGTAAGCGTAGCTGAGATCCACCTGCCGAAACCGTCGCAGGCAAACGAAGTCGATTTGATAACCGGTCACGCCGGATTTGAGATGCCGGACAACACTCAGGAACAGTGGGGAAGTAATGACTGATGCGCCTGGTGCTTTTCCAACTGCTAGTTCCGCTCTCTCTCGGTAGGTCGTGGAGCCCTCTGCGGCAATGTCATCAAAGGCTGCAATTTCCGCCATTACCCCGGGCAATTCAAAGATGCTTTTCTCCTGTGCCTCCGTCGTGATCTCGTATCGGTCTAAAACTTCCTGCGTCGGTTCGTTGATCGGAATTCGAGCCGACAACCCGTAAACCGGCCCGTCGATTTTGTTAATCCGAAAACTAATCCCCTGCGCCTTGAGCGTGACACCGAGTCCAAAGATCGCGCTCTGTGAACCTGCGTAAAAACGATCCTCAACCTCAACGCCCGACTCCGCTTCAAACGCCGGTTCGCGAGAAACCAGCGTGACGCCGCCGTAGCCTTTCCAGCGTGCGCTCATCGTGTAACGTCCCTCACGACGATTCCATTGACGGAGAGCACTTGGTTAATGGCGGACAATAGTTCCACCTGCCGTTGCGGTTGCGCGGCGTTGGATGCGGCACCGGTGAAAGCGCCGATGCGACCGAATGCGGATTCTTCAATCCCGTTTCTGCTCTTCGATTTCGGCGTGCTCTTGGAATTCAGAGCGTGAACTTCAGAATCAATCTTCGCCTTGGCGAGCGCTAGAACCGCGTTGGCCTCTTCACCGAGTTGCAGTGTGAGTTGCCGCTGAATCTCGGCGCGCTCTTCCAGAAGTTCATTCAGCCGCTCCTCTTTGGTCAGTTGAGAAATGCGCGTGCGCTCATTGATGTCGTCGGCTTCACCAGTGAGCTTCCGAACGCGGTCGTCGGTCTTTTCCAGTTCTTCCTTCTTGGAGTTGTCGGCGAGGATTTGATTTTCGTCGATGGTTGGTTTCGCGCCGCCTCCGCCTAGCTTTTCCAGAAGCTTCACCACCGGCGCGGGAATTAAGCCGGAAGATACGAGCGTTGCCAGTCGCAACCCTAGAACCTTTGCGCTGGCGGCAATCCTAATCATGCCGTCATTGACAAGCCCCATGTTGTAGATCTCTTTGTCGGAGAACATCAAGACGCCATTCTTGGCCTGATATAAATCCCCCATAGATGTAACGGCCTTTGCGGCTCCCTTGCCGAAAATGTCTACCATCTTCTCCGCCCGGTCCGCACTTAGCCCAGTCTCGTCAATCGCCTTCGCCATGCGTGTCCATGCCTCTGCGGGCTTCATTTTAGCAATGTCGGCGACAGAGATGCCAAATTTCTCTAACTTGTTTTCTTTTCCGTTCAGAGCGTCAGCCATTGCGCCGCGAAGTTTCAAAAATTGGGCAGTGAATCCCCCCACATCGGTGCCGCCAAGCTTTGCGGCAAGTGCAAATTCTTGGGCCTCTTTGTTAGTGATCCTGAGCTGCTCGCCCATCTCCTTGATCTCATCGCCGGTCTGTAAAATCTCACGGCCAAATGCGACGACCGCCCCAATTGTAAACGCTCCCGCCAGTTGGCTTTTTAGGTCTGTGCCGAACTGGTTAGCCCTCTTTGTCGCATCCGCCAAACCAGCGTCAAAACCCGTTTTATCAAGGCCGAGTTTTGCGAGTAAGCTAAGAATTGCCATGAAACTTTCCTGATTTGATGTTCTCCGCGAGTTGTTCCGCTGCGGCTAAAGCCTGCTCCTTGGCGTCGCGTCCATACATTTTCACTTCGTTATTGAGCGCCTTCAAAACAACGTGATCCCAAAGACAGAGCGCCCATGACCGATCAAGGATTTCCGATTCACTGATATGCAAGTCGCGCATGAGCGTGACCTTGATTAGTTCGATGGACGGCACAGCCAGCTCGCGAAAGTCGCCCGGGTTGAAATCGTAATCAGGAATCTTGCTGCCTTCCTTTAGGTAATCCGCGAATTCTAGACATTTCGATTGCAAGTCGATCGGTCGGAACTTACGGAACCCAATCTTGACCCAGAACGAATCTGCGCCGGTCAACTGGTCGTGCCAGCGTCGCATGAATTCCGGCAGGTCTTGGTCATCGAAGGTCGCAATGTTTTGTTCCCATGTCTGGGAACAGATGAGAACCGACAACGCGAGATCGTGGTAGGCAGGTTCCCCTTCGTCGGCGGTGACGAAAGCGGATTTGACCCGGTGAAGAAGTAGAAGATGCCCGAGGCTAAGCGGACGCAAACGCAACCCGAGAATCGTTCTCGGTTCTGGCACCGCCGCTAAGTAAAATTCGTCGGTCATTCATTACGCTGCGGCTGCCGTCGTTAAATCGTTCCCCTCGTCACCTTGTTCAAGTTCGAGGTCGATACTCACCACGCCTTCAACGCTGCGGCTCTGGGAAGCGCTGATGAGGTTGTAGGATGCGTCAATAACTGTCCCGCTCGCATCGACCGCCGTGATCGTAGTGCCAGGCGCGGGCATGTAGGCGTCGGCGCTACTATTGGCCGCACTGGCCGAGTTGGTCGGCGCCGCTGGAATCACCGTCATGGAAAGCGTCTTCTTGAAGCCGTGAAAGATTTGTGTGCGCAGAACGCCGTCATCGTCCACCACCTCGGTCATCTTGCTACCGCGATTGAAGCGCGCGCTCTGGGGGAAGGCGGGGTTCGTCGCGCTGACGATGCCAGCGGTGAAAGTGATTCCGCCGATGCTCCATTTTACGGCCCGGCCCTTAAGTGTCGCACTCATGGACGGGGGTTAGAAACTGAAATGGCGGGCGTCAAGCGGTCAATGCTTGGCTGCAACAATAAACATCCATCGAAAGTTCGCTGACCCACTGCCGATCTTCGATGCGACTGCCGCCGGCCAGACGATTGGAGATGCCGAATACTCCGAAGTCTGAAGTTGCCGCGCCGAGCTCAGTTGCCAAATCGTCGGACATGAAAACGCCGAGCACGATCCCAGCGGCGGTGCGCTGTTGTGCGACGGATGTATCATCTGCGCTCAATCGAAGTTCAACGGAAAGTTGCAGCGTGAAGTTGCCAGACCCCTGCGGAAACTCGGGTCCGTTCTGCGCGACCACGAGCGCGTGCGGAAGCGTCTTGGTGGAATCATCCGTGCCGGTGAAGACAAGCACGGGCGCGGCGCCGACAGACACGCCCATCGCCTCAATGAGCGCACGGCCGGCGGCTTCTAGCTTTTGGGGGAGGTCTTGCATGTCACGAATTCCAGCGGACGCCTTCCGCTTTGAGTTTCGCCGCGTTATCGACCATCCATCTGATTGGAATTATCGCAGCATAGGCACCCACCAGAACCAGAGCCGCAGAACCAATTACAACCCCTATTGCGACGAGCTGAAAAAACTCGAACGCTTCCCTTATTCTCATCACTTCGCACTCGCTTTCTTTAGGTCGGGAGCCAATCGCCGGGCCAACTCCTTCACCATGTCTCGCGCCGTCACGTCCAAAGCCAACTGTAATCCTTTCACCGACGTAGGCATCGGGTCGCCACCGGGCGCAGGTGGATTCGATTCGTTCCCCTTTAACGCGGTGTTTTGGATCACGGCTTCAATCTTTGAATTCAGAGAGAACCTCGCAGGCTTTGCTCGGCCCTTCGGTTTCCCGTATTGCCGGGCATCGCCCGTGGACTTCAACCCGGACGGCTTGCCTTTGACAAAACTGAAAAGCGCATTCCGCGCCCCAATCCAACCGGATGCGATGAACCCAGCGGAGCGCACCTTGGACGCGATGTAATTTGCCACGCGCTCTTCCATCGTTTCGCCCTTGGCGCCCCATTCCCCGGTGAGTTTGAATCGCTTGGCCAAAATTAGAGCAGCCAGGCTGTTTTCCTTGGCCTGATACGCGCCCTGCTTTACCCGTATCTTCCCCTTGTTTTTGCCGCGCTTGATTTGCTGGAAGCTGACTTGCCGACCGATGGCCCCGAGGACGTGCGCGATCTGTTGTCGATTCGCTTTCATCGTATTCCGCACCGCTTCAATTGACACCTTGAGCGCCTGGCCGTTGGTGAAGTCCACACAAGTCCGAGAGCTGGTGGCTCTCAAATCGTTGGCGGCTTGATGGAACTGCCGCATGTCCAGACCGATGGTGGGTTTCATCGCGCTGAAGTCCTCGCGTTAAAGGTGCCCGTCATATTCTCACACTTCCGCATTCTCGGAACGGCGGTGTAAGCAGGCATCAATCGTCGCTCGCAGGCGCTGGCTTCCGCGCGCGCGGCATCTCGGCTTCTCACCAAACCGGAACCAAGCGAAGCGTCGCCGTCGCCCAGCACGTTCCATCGATAACTCCCCGACGGGAGCTTCGTGTATTTCTTGCGAAAGAATCGTTGTCCTCTCATTTATGCGCGCTCCTTAAATCCATCTGGAAACCGACGTTGAGCGGATCGATCTCCGTGCGGTCGATCCGGTAGGTCTTGGTTCCGATGATGACGGATTGACCCACGGTCGGCAGTGTGACGAAAACATTGGCCCCGACTGAATCCTTCAGCGCGATCACCAGCGTCATCTCCGGACCTTCCTCGAACCCGCCGAGTTCAAGCGCACGTCTCATATTCAACCCTGAGATGGTTCCGGTGTAGGAGTTACCCGAGAAGGTGAAGAGTTGCGGAGCGTCAGAAATCATGGCGCGTAGGTCATTGCCATGAATGTCGGCCGTCATCGGAACGGGGGTTAGCAGCCGAAACCGCCGCTGTCAATTAGCATTGGACCGCGGGTGTCTTACCTGTCTGGACAATTACTGTCTAACAACGGAAAAGCCCCGGTCCTCAAACGAGGCGGGGCGCTAAACGTGACGAGAGGTTTGGGTTTTAGGACGGTTCTGGAGTGGCGTCGGGAACGATGTCATCGAGCGCCTGCGTGGTGATTTTCAATTCAGCAACGGCGGACTCGATGGCGGACAGGTCGCCGCCTGCATCGATGATGTCTCCCAGGCTTTTGAGTTTGGCCAGCACTTCGTCAATGCCCTTTCGGGTTTGCTGTCCAACCGCTCGAATTTCCGCTGCGATTTCTTCGGATGTTTTTGCCATAAGCTCTTTGAGTTCTTGGTGTCGTTTTTGTGTTTCGCTCAACCGCTCCAACCCGAGCCAGTCGAGCACGGAGCGAATCAAGCGCATGGATTTAGAACTTGAAACCGAACCCCGCGCGCACGCGCACCGCGTTCCCGAGTTCGGACAATTCCTGTTCAAAGCCGTGAATGGCTTGCGCATCGGCAAAGATGGAGAACCTGTCCCGCCGGAATTCCAAACCGGCACCGGCGGCGAGAAGGTTTTCGTGCTGAACAAAGTCCCGGTGGTAGCCGCCAATCAGATACGGCGCGAACCCAGTCTGCTTGAGCGGGAAGTAGTATTTGAGATTTCCGCCGGCGTCGCGGAATGACTCGAGCCACTGCGAATCGTCAATGCCTTCGCTGGTGACTTCAGCTTCGACGGTGAGCTTCTCCGTTAGTGAATAGCCGAGCGCCAGACCGCCGCCGTAGCTGAGTTCGCTATCCACTATGGACGCGGTGGCGAATGGTGAGAGGGTGACGCGGCCTTTTGAGAAGAGCGAAGGCGCGTCAGCAGCGTGAACCGATGCGCTGAAACAAAGGAGCATGGCGGCCAATGATAACTTTTGTGTTCGCTTCCTCCATCGAGGTGGACGGCAGTCAGGGAGCTTGTCGATTCCGATGATGGCGAGAGTTGCGACGACTAACAGCACGTTAATTTGTAGGAAAATCATATCAATTTTCGGTTTTTTTGGTTTCTTTGGTCACGGTCGTTGTCACGGATTCCGTCTGAGTCACTTCTAGTTCCGGCACAGGCGAACGCTGAAGGTAGGCCGCCGTCGAAATAATTCCGCTGACGAGGAAAGTGCCTAAAATCATCACGAGCAAATTGTGCAAACCATCGCGCAGGTTGTATTCCGATGGCGTCTGGCTGATGGCAATGAACCCGCTGGCCACTGCGCCCGCACCGCCGCCGATGAAGGCTGCGACGAGTCCGCGAAACCAAACGAGAGGGTCTTTCCATTTCGTCATTTTTTGATCCGGTAAGCCGCGAACATCAGGCTGACCCAAAGCACCAGCGCGGAAATGAGTAGCCAGAAGATGATCCACTCCACGTAGCGAACCGGCGATGACGTGAGCATTAAGGCGTGCATCGTCATCGCCGGATGGTGTTAACGCGTAGTCAAACCGGCCGGGTCGGCGTTCTTGGCCTTTGCAGACGCGACCGGCTGAGCTTTCTCAACGAGCGCGTCCACATCTTTGGCGGTGAGAACTTTGGTCTTCACCTCTTCCAAAAGCCCGAGCGCCTTCAAATCACCTTGCGGGATTTGTTGCCCGGCGTTGGCGATTAGAAATGCCGCGCGCTTGTCGCCCTCCAGCACTACAGACTTTCGATCCGTGGTGTAGTAGAGAGCGACAGGGGTGATGACAGGGATGTTCATTGCAGGGTGAGTGCCGTGAAGTTGGTGATGAACACGCCGAGCAAATTCGTGTTCTGGATCGATTTGACTCGCAAATACGTCCCGTTGGCGAGATTGGCCGTAGTCGGCAACATGTTCGTGTAGTAGTCATACCCGGTGGTCCCGTTCTGCGGAACGGATAGCGTGAAGGTATGGCTGTCCACAACGTCAGTTCCGTTCGCAAGTTGCTCGAGCGTGATGACCATGTTGGTAGTCGATGCAGCGTTGGTGCCTGCGACTTTCAGCGCGAACCCTACACCGTTCTTACCGATCGAAATCAGGTTGGCCTGAGTTGTCGGAAGATTGGTCGTGAATACACCAGCGATGAAGAAGTTGCTGGAGATCGTGATCGGCGTCTGGAACGTCGGCGGGGCGACAAACTGCGCTTGCAGTTGCGCGACCGCCAACGCGAGAACCGCTGCGATTTTCAAGAGTGTTTTCATGTTCGTTTTCAGTGGAATGTTTCCGGTTCGGTTTTGGTTACACGTTCGGAATTCCGGTGACGGTGCAGAACGACGCAGCGCGATAAACCACCAACGCCAGGCGCTCTTCAGCACGAATGGCGATCCGGTTGTATTTGAAATCCGAAGCGTCACTGTTGGTCATTTCCATCGTGAGTCCCATGCGCCGGAACAACTGCGCGCCGAGGCGGAAGGCGCCAACCAAGGCCGTGCCTTGCGCGATCGCAGTTGTCTCGATCACCGGTTTGCCCCACAGGAAACCCGCGACGGAATAACCACCTACGCCGTAGGTTCCAGAGAACGGACCCCCGGCGTAATACTGGCCGTTACTGTCTTTCGACCGGCGAGCATTACCCCAGTCGGTGGGGTTCATGATGATCGCGTCAGGCTCGAGGAAGGCAATGGTTCGAACCTTTTGCAGTCCTTTGTCGATAGCGTCGAAGATGGTGTTGCCCGCGTAGGCCTGCGTCTGAATGCTGCCGGTTTGGAGGATGCCCGTAATAGAGCTACCGCCGGCGCCGTTCAACAATTCGTTGTCTTCCTTGGCCTGAACCATGAAACCAAGGCGAGCGTTTACGTAGTCGCGCACCGCCGGATAATCGGAAAGCATTTCGTCGGAAATGCGTCCGATGACCGCGATCTTCTTGACCGCAAAATCAGTCTCGGCCAGGGAGAACGTCGCCTCAGGTTTTTCGCCTTCTTCCGCAACGGCGGTCGCCGCATTGGTGAAGCTGCTTTCCGTGAAGATTCGGATCGTCGAAGCCGTGGTTTCGCCCTGCGCCAGCAACTGCGCGATGGTCAACGGTTGCTGATTGACCACTGTGATCCCAGGCGGACGATCGTAGGAGGTCATGCCCGTGCTCAACAACGTGGCGCGAGTGTGACCGTCGCCCATGATGTCGCGCATCCCGAGGACGTTGTCGATTTCCAGCGCGATGTTTTTGCTCTTGGAGTTGCTCTTTGCAGCGCTGCGGAACAGCTCTGAGTTGACGAGTCTTTCGCCGATGCTGAATGCTCGAGTTTGACCGTCGCGAGTGCGGTCCCCATTGGAAGATGGGTCGATGACGGCGCGGCCTTCGATGGGCAGGCTTTCGAGCTTGGTAAGAAGCTCTTTGCGCAGCCGATCAGGAGACCATCCATCGCGAAGCGCCTGCTCGTAGATTTCGGTTTTGTTATGCCGCTTGCACAGCGCAAACATTTCGTTGAACTCGCCAGCGATGTCAGCACGGCTTGCGATAATCGCAGGCGCGGCCGGTGCGGGTGGAGTGGCAGGACCGCCGCCGCCAGTAGCGGGCGCGGGGTCGAGCAAAAGTTGAGAACGGATTTTCATGGGGTCTTCGATTTCAATAGTGGTTTGGGGGATGGTCTTATCCTCGCGACCGATGCCGACCGATGCATCCGCCGGGATTGAGACAATCGAAATCTCCATAGGCGTCCAGCGCATGGCTCGAAGTGTTTCAACTTCGTTCTCGATCTTCTCAGTCACCAGTTTGTGAACCCGGTATCCGACCGAAACCAATCGGCGAATCCCGTCTTTCACGTCCTGGAAAATTTCACTGGCGCGGGTAGAGTTTCCGAACCGCACAACGGCCGTGCCTCGGCTTTCCTTGATTTCCGCGCTCTCGATGACACCCACTTGATCCTCCCGATTATGGTCCATCAGGAGCGGCCCGCCGTTGTTCAGCCGGGTCAAGTCAACGGAATCGGGCTTGTGATCGAGGACTTCGTAGTAGCGGCCGATCTCCCAGTTGTATTGCTCAACCGGAAGCTCGGAGGAAAAGGAAAGCTCAACGGAACGGGAGTCTTCTTTCATCGCCGCCCGATTGACCTCGAACGTGCGATAGATGATTCCGGACTTGAATTGGCGCTTTGCTTTTCCGCTCACGAGCGCGGGTTAGAAAGCGGAATGGCGGTCGTCAACAGGGATTTTTATTCCGGCTGTTGCGGCTCCGGTGCGGCTGGCGTCAGTCTGGCCTCAGCTTCCAATGTGTGTTCAACCTCAGACAGCGTGATGCCGCGAGAATCGGCCGCGCGCTTGTCGTCTTCGATTTCATCGAACAGCTCGTCGCGGTCGATGTTCCGCTCGGCAAGGATCCGTGAGTGTGACGTGAGACAGTTACGAAGCTGCGAAATGTCCGCGTTGACCTCTTGCTGCGGGTTCACGTAGCTCCAGCGTCGGCCCTTGAACTCGGGGGAATTGAACTTATCGAACTTGCCCATCGGCAACGCAACGGCGCCCGTGGTAATCGACATCAAAAGAAACTCTTTAAAAATCTCTTCGTGGAAATTCTCGATCATCCAATACTGAATCGCTTTGGCGGCGTCGCGTTCATCGTCCAGCCCGAGCTTTCCGGACGCGAAGTTCACGCTCTCCATGTCGTTAGCGAGCGTGTTGTAACTCATGTCCAAACCGCTCGCGATGGCGCGCAGTCCGGTCTTCATGAAAACGTGATAGCTGGAATTCGGGTGATTCCAGTCCAGGACTTTCAGATCCATTCCGAAGGGCAACTGCTCGATAGCTCCCGGCTCCGCGTCCATCGAATGATTGCCGTCTGCGTCGGTCTCGCCGGTGTAGGACGTGTTCGCGTTATTCGGAATCAGGAAACCCATCTTGGACGCTGATGCTCTCGCCGCGGTGACTTCAGCCTCTTCGTATTTGCCCAGCATGTTGAGCGCGTAGGCTGCGGTCGCGAGCCACGGGTTGCCACGGGATTGACCGAATCGCCGGAACAAAGCCAGGTGCATGACCTCTTCGGCCGGTAAACGGTAGCGCCGTTTCTCCGCGCGCCGTTGACCGTAGGAATCGTTTGGGTTGTAGGTCAGCAGATGATAGGCAACCGGCTTTTCCCACTTGTCTAACTCGACGCCCATCCGGACCTCGTTACCGTTGGCCGGATTCACGGTGTCGTAATCGTCATCGATATAATCGGACTCCAAAATTTGCAGGGCGAACCCAAACGGATTCTCGGGCCTGCGGATCTTGCGGATCAAGACCTCGCCATCCACGGCCACGGTTTCGAGGATCAACCGCTCGACATCGCAAAAGCTTAACTTTCCGGTGACGGTGCAGTTTTCCTTGCGACCCCAGCGCCACCATTGATCGGCAATTAGTTTGTTCGCGAACAGGTCTAGCTTGCCGGGAATCAAATCGCCGCCCTGAAATTTATCAGGGTCTTTCGCCTTGTTCCGAAAGTGCATCCCGGATTGACCGAGAACATTTTTCTTGAGCGTGGAAAGAAACCGTTTCGCGTAAAGATTGTTGTCGCGCAGTTCACGTGACCGATTGCGCAGCGTCTTCAGGTCGGTGCGCGCCTGGGCGTCTGCGCTCAACGTGGTTTGCGTCCAACTCGCAGTCAGTCGGTTGATGGCTGCGGCTTGGAAATTCGCCATGGCCTCGCGCACCTGCACCTTGCGGTAAAGCCCGACTCGATTCAGTAGCCGGGTGACGAGTGGAGCCGTGGGCTTTTTCATGGTTTCTGAAGCCGTAGCTTGATGCCAACCGCAACCATGTTGACCGTGATGAACACAGAAGATCGGGCAGCACTGAACCGCGCCACATTGTAGCGCCGGAAGTGTCCGTAATGCGAAGCGCACACGGATGGAGCTCCAAGGATCAACTTCCACCAAGGCTTAAGCTTTAAGTGAATCACCGATCCTCTTTGCTCAGTGCGGCAATCGAATCCTGGAATTGAAATCTTCATCGGAGAAATCGAATCAAGACGTTCTTACCTTTGCCGCCAGTGGCTTCGCCTTCTTCGGCTTTTACCTTGGTTGCAAAGTCGTCGCGAAGTTTCAGCAGGTCGGCCACGGTCATCTTCACCACGGATCGCCCGACAGCCTGCTGAACGTAACTCTGCTGGTCGTGTGTGGCGCGGCCTTCCAGAACCGCATTGATGGAATCCAGACATCGCCTCGCGTGCGTGCGCCCGTCATGCGGCGTGGTGATAGTGGCGAAGTTTGGAGTGACTTCGATGGTGCCGGATGCAACGGGCTTCCGGTCGCCGCTCTTGGAAACGAACGCTTGGAAGTGGTAGATGCCGGGCGTGTAGGCGCCAGTTACATCCGGGCTCAGGTCAACGGAGTAATCGTTGCCGTCAGTCGCGGCTGCGATGTCGATGGCATCGTGCGCGAAATTTCCGCGCAGATAGTAGGTGAGTGTCCAGCCTTCGGAGACGGGATAATCCGTCAGGGTGCGCTTCCACTGAGCGCGATCGCCTGCGGCAATTTTGGTCGGTTCTTGATACGGTATTTCAAAGGCCATGCGCTTTCGCGGCAAGGCCCCGGCCCCGGTGCCACCATCGAACGCACCCGACGAACCCGCCGCTTGCGGGCGGGGTTAGGTTGCGAAATGGCGGGTTTCAAGAAGTGATTTCGAGACTCAGACGCGCACGTTCCCGTCGTGGTAACAAACGAACTTCCCGCCTTCCCTGACGATGGCGCACCTGTGCTTAGTTCGCCAGCGCAGCATCGGACCTTCTAGCGGCGACATTGGGTCAAGCGGGTGTAACTGCGGGTCTCGGTAGCTTTCGATCTCCACTCCGAAAAAGTAGGCGATGGCAAACCGTTCCATGTCGTTAAGCTCCGTAACCTCTTTGTCCGCCGCGCCGATAACCGCGTCTCGCCATTGAGCAAGGACTCGCTGAATCAAATCCCGCGCAACCCTCGGTCCGTCGGTTATCTCAATCCGCGTGGTGTGCCATGGTTCTGGACGGTTCGTTTTCATGTGTTGCCAAGCCGTGTTCATCATCCGCGCCAGGACTTCATGGCTCGACTCGTGTTGCAGTGGCTCAGCGTGGGTGAAGTGCTGGAATGGAATTGCTGGCAGTCCGCCGTTCTGGATTTCGATTTCGTTGCTCATAGTTTTCGGAAGATCATTACTGATCCGCTTTGTCGCGTTTGTCACTGCGTAATAACCACGGCCTCGCTCTCGGGTTTCAAGAAGTGATTTAGGACGGTGAGAAAGGTTCACCCTCGCCGAAAACCGACTAAGCATGCCGTATCGTCGACTTCTTCGGACAGCGAGCGGGTGAGCTTCGTGTCGCGAGTCGCCCCTGATTTGCTTTCGGTAGCGACCGCCAATGCCCGAGTTGCCTTACTCTCCACAATTCGCTTCGCCCGGCCTTCGGCGTCACTCGTTGCCTTGAGTTTGGAAAAATTACTATGCCACGTTTTAAACGGTTGTTTCAAGAAGTGATTTACGGCTGGTATTCCACCCCGATCCAATTCGTTGATGTTGGAACCCGACTAGCTGGCGCTGCTGATTTGGAGCCGCTCCTGTAGCCGATCCAAAACACGCACACTACGAGCGCGGTCCCGAGCACGGTCCCAAGCAGATTTTCAAATGTCGATGGGCGACTCAGTGCTTTGCCTCTCTTAAACGCCCTCTCGACCTGCTCGCGGGTGAAATATTCTTCGCTCATGTTCACTCCATCTCTGCCAGGAATTGCGCCAGTTCCTTGCGGTCGAACTGCGTTGGCGTCATCACGATCAACTTCTTGCCGACGATGCGATATGGCAGGTTACTCTTGGTTGGTGGGGCGATGCGCTTTGCCCACGCGGATTCAAGGAATGCCCGCTGCTGTTCCTGGGACCGGATACCGTCATCCGTGAAAACCTGATTGCATTGCTCAGGCGACAGGTTACGAACATCGACTAACAATTCATCCCATCCTTTTTCTGTCTTGAGCAGAAGCGCGACGGGCGACTGTGTGTATTTTTCCTGCCAGCTATAGGAGAGCTTTGCCAGCCGCCGCTCTCCGGCTGACTCACCGATCAAAAGGTCGAGGTGCAAGGCACCACGGCCAAGGTCAATCATCTTGCGGATGAATCGCTCCGTAAACTCGGGATGTTTCTCAATCAGCTTTTTCGTGAAGCCCGGAACTTTCTCGACGGCATCGGCGAGGACTTTGCCTGCGTTGATCCACGCCTGCTTGCCTTGCTGGATGAGTTCACTGAAACGGTTGATGTATTCGTTTGGGTCGTTGTCGGGTGCTGTCACTGCTGCTTTGCTCATGTGTTTGTTTGGATGGGTGTTGATGTTATTGCTAGTGCTTGAAAAAGGTTTTGCGTTTGCAGGCGATTCCGCTTCGATTCCCTCCGCTGGAGAATCACCTTTTCGGGATACTGCGCCCGATAGCGGGCGTTTCTGACCGCTACCTTGTCTGGGTTGTCTCTCTGCCATTGTGCTGACCTAGCGTTGATCTTGTGGGCGTTTCTTTTGTTGTATTCGCGCTGATAGGCGAGAATTGATTCCTTGTTGCGGTAGTAACTATCCCGCTTCAACTGGTTCACATAAGCCCGCTTTGTTTCCATCATGCGTGCTCGCTTGCGTTTTTTTCGGAGCCTCTCCTTGACCGCTTGGCACGGTTTGGAGCACGTCGCTTTTGGGTAAACATTTGTTTTGAACACCACCCCACAAGTCACGCAGGTTTTAGTGAAGGGCATTGAGGGCGCTGGGCGCTTTGTTGAGAGTCCCCAATGGTTCACCTCGTCAAAGCTTTTTAGCCTCCAGAACTCTTGCGCGACGGAATCCATACCGAGCCTTTTTCCGTGCAGTAGGCTTTGGTTGGCGTGGCACAGGGCATCGCAGTAATTCTGGTTGCGATAGCCGCGTGGAGTAATCCCGCACTGGCAAACCCGACACGTTTTCATCACCCGCTCTTTTACCACAGGTTTCTGGACGAATGGCTCCGGCTCGCAGTGGGTGCTGCCTATCGTTGTGTCTAGTAGTGCGTTGTGATGCATTGGGGTAAATTGAAGCGAATTGTTTCCCATTCCTTTTTTCTTGACCGGATTTTCACCACCTAACAAACCCCACCCGCCGCCTGCGCGGTGCCATCTGTTTCGGCGCATCCGCCCGCGTCACGGCGATGGGATCAATGGGTTTCACTTCGGCCGGGCGCTTCACCAGTTCCGCCGAGCGTTTCAAGTTCTCCGCGATGGCCGCGAGGTTCGGATTGCGGATTTCGAATGCCGCGATGTTGCCAGCCTTCAAATCCAAGGCTTCATTGCGTGAACGGATCTTCGTCCAGACCCGACGCCTGCCCTCAATCGACACACGTTCCGCCGTCAGTTGCTGGAAAAATTCTTGGTCATAACCGCGACCTTCCGGAAAATGGTTGTAGAGCGGCCCCGGCGAAATGATGGAAAGCCGGGTGTAGACCTCACTCTTACAAACGTCGGACCCGATCATCTGCAACAGCACGCCGTTCTTTTGGAGCTTCGGCAGGAATAGCGGCGCGCCGATCTCTGACGATCCTTTGGCCGCGAACACATACCGGCTCTGCCTTGGTCGAACGAACTGATAGACCGGCCGCGCAAACGCTTTGCTATCGTTTTGCCCACCGGAATCAATCAAGACGCAGGACAACTTCAGGCTCGCGCCAGACGGATGTTCAAAGCGCCGGGTGATCTCAGCGTCCAACGCTTCCCACACCCCGGACTCGTGCGGGTTGCCGAAGAGCTTCTTGGTTTCGATTGACCAGTTCTCTTCCTCCAATCCCCAGCCTTCAACCTGTAGCTCTAGTCGATCCGCCTGAACGTCGACGAACGCGGTGAGGTAAACGACGGCTTCAGGCAAGAGCGTCTCGTAGGGCTCAAGCCTGCGGTGCAGCGCCTCCCATTCCGGCGGCTTCTCATACTCCATCTCGAAACATTCGCAGAGCCCGGTGTTGATGATTACCTTGATCGAGTTCGACCCTTTCTTCTTCGCCCGTTCCCACTCCTCCGCCATTTCATGCAGCCGATTCTTGAACCCTTTGTGCTCGCGCCATGGACAATAAAGCCAGTTGAGATGGAATCCGCGAATGCCTTTAAACGGTGCCGTCGCCTGCCAGTCGCCCGCGAAATACATGTCGCGCCGTTGCTCGTCATTGAACGATTTCGAGCAGCACTGGCAAACCATTTGCGCGGCCTCGGTGTTGCCCTTCGGCCATTCGATGAGCGCGCAGGGAATCTGCGGAGGCAACTTGGAAATCATCGACCATTTGAAAATAATCCGCTCGCCGCAATTCACGCACGGCATCAGCCAGAGCTGTTGGTCACTCGACTGCCAGTAATCCCAAATCCTGGAGCGCCCCTGAACCGTCGGCGTAGACGCCAGAACTTTAACGACGTTCGGGTAGGACTCGCCGCGTTTCCAAAGCAGGTCAACCGGGTCGCCTTGCCCGCCGATGTCCGCTTCGTAGTCATCGATTTCGTCGCCAATCAGGACCGCTCCCGACGCACCGCGAAGAGAGGAAGTGGAATTCGATCCGACAATGAAGATTGAACCACCGCGAAAATCTTTCACGAGGATCGTGTTGTCACTCGACCGGCTGCGTGATGATGCGATTTCGGCCAGGCACGGCGTCGCCTCGATAAGCGGCCTCAACTTTTTCTTGGAGAACTTTTCCGCCGTCTCGATGGTCGGATACATGACCACCGTGGATGTCGGCTTATAATCCATGTGATAACCGATGATGTTGTTGATCACTTCGGTCTTCCCGAATATCTGTGACGCACCAATCATCACCGTCATCTGAACCTCAGGATCCGTTGGCGCTTCCTGAACCTTTCGCTGGTGCGGTGCGTCGCTCGATTGATACCGCGCGTTGCCATGCTCTGATTTCGCGGAGACACCCTTGGCAAGGAATCTATTCTCGTCGGCCCATTGCCAGACGTTGCGACGTGCGCGCGGGGTGTAGAGCTTTCCGATGCGTGAGATTGAGATGGATGTGGAGGCGTTCATTCCCATGCAGCGAACTCCATTGAAGCTCCGAGCGGGTTGAATGCTTTAAGAGTCTCGCCGTTTCCTTCCCCGATCATCACATCGCGGTTTTTACCGACCGTCAGTTTCTTTTTCCACTTTCTCTCGGCCTTTCTCGCTTTAAGCTTTGCGGCTTCCACGTCTGGAGCAAATCCAGTTTCCAGCGCCTCACCACAGTAGAGGCTGACAGTCCATCTCCACTTGAACGGACTGAACGCCTTGACTGGAAGCAGTCGTGTGACCTTTTTGTTGAACAGCCTAGACCCCCTCACTGCGTCATCCTCTCCTCTTCATCCGGCGTTGCGCGATAAACCGGCCGACCGCAGGAAAGGAAGCTGCGAATGTCCGCGAGTAGTTCGCGTGACTCTTCCGTGTTCTGGTATTTACGAATCACCTCGACGGTGCGGTGCGATAGATCGGTGGCGTTCATTGCCGTAGATGCACCAAAGCTCCCGCCGCAATCAGGATTGCGGACCAGACCACGGCAGCCGAAACGATAGCTTCTGGCCCGCCGGTAAATGCAGCTTCTGTGACCACCCAAATAAACAAGACAAGGCATCCGGCCATCGGCACCGAACCTGAAATCATCAACGCTATTCCAATTCTATTTTTCATTTTGTTTTGTGCGCCTCACTAAGTTTCGTTAGCAGCGCATCCTCCGCCGTCTCGCTCAGTCCTGCCGTCCGAATTATTCGCACCATCTCCACCGCGATGGTCTCATACGCGCGGCAGAAATCGTCGATGTCCACAAGCGTCCCGTCTGACTCCGCATTGCGCTTCTCCACCTCTTCGGCCTTCGCCAGTGTTTCGCGGATCCGAGCCAGCTCCAGGTCGCCAAAGATCGCAGTCGCTATTTCTTTCGTCGTAAAAACGAACTTCATCCCTTTACGAGTGCCAGGAATGCCAGCCCGAGTGAGTCTCCCCGACAGCGTTTTGGGGTTAATTCCAAACTCTTTGCATGCCCGATCCTGGGTCCATTCGATGAGCGGATTCTTGTTCACGTTGCAACTAGCATAGTGCTAAGGAGTTATGAGCTAGGCTTTGATCGAAATCTGGAACCCTCGTTGGGGGAGGTAGGCAAAAAGAACCTAGGGCAAAATTTACCTAGCATAATGCACTCCAGCCGCTCATCACACCTCACTCCTGAAGCTCGGCGCTTCCACGCTGACGACGCGAGCGGACAGTAGCCTGTCCTCGACGCGTGCGTCCCAGCGCGCTGCCCATTGGCTCGGTGTGACGTTGGTGTTGATCGTCATGCCTCCTCCTTCAGAAACGTCTTGGCGTCGTAAGCGAACCGTTGGACCGATGACTTGCTCGCGCACATCGACGCAATGGCGTGCGTGAGTTCAAGCGCACCGTTGTTCTCCAACCCGACGAGTAGCGCGCCGTTCAAGATTTGAAACTCTCTCGGCTTCAGCTTTGGGAACACATAGCGCCTGAAGTTCTGGAGATGATTGTGCATCTGTCGATGACAGTTCGGGCACAGCACTGTTACGTCACCCAGCCCATACTCCCAAGGGAGCTTGCCGGGTTCGTAAAAGTGATGATGAACATTCGTGGCGGCCGAATGTAGGCGACACGCCTGGCAGACATTCCCGTAAAGCCCTTTCACATGGTCAGAGAACGCTTTCCAGTCGTCGGTCTTCAGGAGGAGCTTGTAAGTCTCCGCTGCTGTTTGTGATTGCTGGCTCATACCATCAGGCCCAATGCTTTCTTCAGTTCCTTCTTGCGCTGCACCAATCGCTGCCGCTCCGTGGCGTCTGCCGGCGTCCACGTCTGATGGTCTGCGTATCCGGCCCGAAGATTGGCCAATCGCTTCTCGATTCGCTCAAGGTCTTTAGAATCGCGAACCATCATTGCGCTTGCGCTGACGCCGCCCGAATAGTGCGCCGATTCTCCTTTGGCGCTCCTGGAGCTCGTTGACCACGTCGCCAATTTGCTCTCCCACTTTTGGACCGGATGCCCGTTTTTATCGATCCATCCCGACGACTCGAAGTGATGCCAGAACCGTTCCCCTTCCTCCTTCGGGACGGCGCTCATTTCGCACTTGGTTAGCACGTCTTGAAGGGTAGGCCTGGAACCCCTTTTGTTTGTTTGTACCTTATATGGATCTGGATCTGATTCTGGATCTACCCCGTTACATGGCCGTTGTTGGCGTTTTTCACGGAAGCGTTCCTGGCGCTTCACGTTGCCGCTTCGCACTTTATGTTCTCTCTCCATTCGCCGGTTCGTAACCGTTACTATTTTGTTGCGCTCCGTTATTATTGCCGCTCCGGTGGTTTGAAGCTCGGTCAACGCGTGGACTAAATCGGAGGTCAGGCAACGGGCGAGACGAGCGAGCTGGTCGTTCGTCCCGCGCAGTTGTCCTGAACGTCCTGATTCGTGCATCGCACTGAGCAGATCGATCCAAACGCCGCGAGTGGCGGGTGAGCAGATGGTGAGGCAGGGATCTTTCAACCAATCCCCGGTGTAGAACTGCATGTAGGGGTAACCAGCCATTCAGGCGACTTGATGTCCCGGCGTTGTCGCTTCCGGGTTTCGTTTTGAAATCAGTGCTGCGGTCATTCGGCTATGTGCCTTGGTCCATTTCATTTCGGTGGATTTGACTCCGTGTTGGTGCGGCCCAATACACTGTTAGGGCGCTTCAAATATTGTAGTCATCGGGCTTTTGGACGATCGCGTCTTTGCAGATCAGCAGCGTGTCGTGCAGCATCTCCATCGTCCTTGAGAATAGTGGAGCGGACACGGTTGCTATTTTTCCACTCGGCAGCACGATGTGCATGGTGGAGTTTGGGATGTGCGCGTCGTCCGGATGGCGCGGGATTGAGATCACGTAGTGTTGAGCATTCATTTTTGTATTACGCTTATTTCGCGCCCTAACAAATCGCTGGAGCCAATGACGGGCAGCGCGTCAGTTTCAGTTTTCATTTTTGGTTCCGTCATGGCTCAGCTTGGGTCGTTAGGCTTCCTCATGTCATCGTCCAGACATTGCGCCAGCAGCCTTGGCTCTTCCTTCATGCGCCAGCCTCGCGTGTCCTCGGTTGCCCAGCGGAGTGCGGTTTCCATCGCCTGCGCGATGCGTTGCACTTTTGGGTCGGGGTGCTCTTCGCATAGCTTGCGATACAGCCTCTTCATTCGGTTGATGCTCTCGGTCGTTTTCATAGCTTTGGGTCGTTTTCTCCGCTGTTGAAAATAGTTGGGTGGGTGAGACGGATTATGGAAAGCGTGGTTAAAGCTTTTTCAATCACTACGTCTCGCCATTTACGCATTTGAGGCGCACTGTCCAGGATTAGTTGTGAATCAGCGGCGTATTCGTCGAAGCATTCTATGGTGGATCTTAAATCTGCGACGACTAACTTCAGAGATTCGGAGAGTTGGTTCTCCCTCTTCTCATGCTCTGCTTGGAGGGTGGAGAGCGCCAGGAAGACAGCTTCTTTTTCAGATGCAAAAGATGGCCATAGACACTTATTAGTCATCTCTCTCAGTCGTTGTTCAGTTTCGGGAGTCATTTTTCTTGTTCCTTTCTACACAATCATCAAAGGCGGCTATGGCTAGTATCCCAAAGGCCATGCTCATATCGGAATTTCTTAGACACATAAAAATCGCACTTCCAAGAATGTAAATGAATGCTTTCACAACCCCTCCCCTTCCACTTCCAATGTTCCATGTAAATGTATTGTATAAATAGCATCTAAAACAACTGAATGTTCTCCACTAAGCCCACTTAAATGGGCTTGAAAAGTAGAACATCGAGCCTCGATCGGATGCCAGTTGTCACAATGATGACAATAGTTTTCTTTGTTTTTTGATTTCATAGTTTATCCAAATACAAAAACCGATTACATGCAGTGGAATTAGTATCAAAGCAAACGGGGGAAAAAATAAACTTGTGATAACAAACACACCCTCTTCATAAGCATCTTGCAATTCGTTCAACATACTTCTCCTTCCACTACTTTGCGGGCGTGGCTTTCTAGCCAACAAGTCTCAACTGAAATGGAAGCTCTCACGGTTTTACCAAGAGCGTTGTTATAACCTTCTTGCCAAGCCTTCTCCACTTCCTTCCTCAACTCCGCGTTCTCTCCTTCTAGAGTGCGGGCGGTTTCCACCATCTCGCAATAAGCTTCCATTGGATCGCCCTTGTAATCTCCACCCATAAACAACAGGTAAGGCTTATCGGTTCTCGGTGTTGGCGTGTCACTCATTCCTTTATCTCCCGTGTTGCCTGCATGTGTTCCCTAACTTCATTCTCCACGCGTTCAGCGCATGTTTCTAGAGCCGACGCGCTGACCTCAACTGTGAATGGAACTTTGCCGTTCGCGTCCCGGTAACGGTCGCGTGTCTCTTCGGCGCCCGTGCGCCAGACCGCGGCGAGTTGAAGCATGCGTGTGTGGAAATGGATGCCTTTAGTCATTCGATCTCTCCTCACGAAACAGTATCCCTTCCGGCCGCAGGCAATGCGGACTAAACCAGATCCTTTCCCTGGCTGAGTTGGTGCGCCCGGTGCCGTTAGCCTGCGAGCCGTAACCCCCGCGCGCCTTCCAGGGCACGCACGCCCAATCTTCGGGCATGGTGTGTTCACCCTCGTAACCGCAAAGAGCGATGCGGAGCAGCGAGTTCTCGCCATTGGCAATCGCCCATTCACGGACAGCCGCCGAGCAATCCGTTTCGACCGAATAACAATCCGAGCGATCCGCAGTGTAAGGCGGGTCCAGAAAGACAGCCGTCACACCGTGCTTGATCGTGACCGACTCACCCAAGACGCGGGTCCAATCCCCGCAACAAATGCGGACGTTGCGGAATCGATCCGCCAGCGTGGCGAAATAATCGTGTATCGGTCCACGGTTGGCCGCGTTGATGCCTTTTCCGTTTGTCATCAGATGCGGACGCTTCTCGTGGTTGTGGCTTCCCCTTCCCGCGTCGCCCAGATGGGGCAACTTCCGGTTGATCCCCATTCCCGCGCTGCCAAGGTGCGGAAGCTGTTCCGGTTGATCCCCATTCCCGCGTTGCACGCACCAACCCGAGCCGATCCATGAACACAAACCCCAAACCCACCAACCCGCGATCTTCGCGTCGTAAAATTCCGGGTCAGACTTCAGCATCTCCAGACGCGCCCCACCGAACGACACCAGCCAACGATGACGCGCCAGTAGATCCGCCTCGCTCACCGGCCAATCCGCCCAAGTGGCAGTCAGTTCAGGATCGGTTTGGATCGCCCGCCAGAAATTCACCAGATAGGCGTCAGCGTCATTCACGGTCTCGGTGTTGGGCGCGTGCGGCCGACCAAGCAAGACCGCGCCCGAGCCAAAGAATGGCTCCACGTAATTCGGCACATCGCCGAAACGCTCCCAGACCAACGGAGCGACGCGCGACTTACCACCGAACCAGGGGAATGGGGCTTTAAGTGGATCGCTCATTTGGAAAATAAATCCTTTTGCGCATTCATCACCGTCTCGGCGGCCACAATTAGATCCTCAGCGTGTGGCCGCATTTCATCGGGGAGTGTGTTCAAGCGAATCCAATCCGCGTCGTAGCTCGTCCCCTTGGAAAGATCCAAAAGCTCACGTAGACGCTGTAGTTGCTTTGCGTTCATGCCATTAAATACTTCTTCGCCCCTTTGCTGTTTTGCTTGGGCAATCCGCGTGGTGAGTTTCTGAAAGTCGAATCGTAAACGAATCGGTAACGCCCCTCGCGAACCACGACGGCTTTGGGATCGTGCTTTAGACGGGCAGCGAGAAACTTTTCAAGCGCGTCGCTCTCGCATTCGCGGAAGGATTGAGAGCAGCGCACTAGCCCGCGTGACTCCGCTTCGGATTTGGAGATGGTGGTCATACGGCGACAAATTTGATTAGCTCAAACCTCGCGACCCCATTGGTTCTAAGTGTAAGCTTTGGAATCTCTATTCCGTGATCCCTTTGAATTCGCTTTATGAACGGTTTCCCGTTGAGAAGCGAAAGCTCGAACCATCCCTCACTGATCTCGTTTAGCCGCACGGCTGAAGGTGTGAAAACAGCCCTGGCTTCAGCTTGAGTAAGATCCTTTGCCATCTTCCGTATTGGCTCAGTGTGACGGCCCCCACGAGGCACAGTCACGGGCTCGCTAAGGACCCGCAACTGCTCGTTAATTGGAAGCTCGGCAACATGGTTGAGAACATGGCGTGGTAGCAATAGCGCGGATGGCTCCAGTTGCTTCCGCCCAATCGACTCAACGGTCTTTAGCATGGCGATTATCACCCATTGATTAGTGGCAATAATCGCATTAAAGATATACGGATCTTCATCCAGTAGATCCACTAGTGCTTTCCCGGCATCTCCCAGGAACGTGAACCCCATCTCAAGCTTTGTGATGAAGCCGTCTATTTTGCTTTCAAGGACGTGCATAAAAGGAATGTCTTGAGACTGAACTGCGCTCGTGTTGCGTAAATCTGTCTCCGCTTTGCCGCCAACTGTTCTACGGTTGGATTTACTACTCCTTGCCGACGCAGAAGGGTTCTTAAATAAGGGTCACTAAGCTTCCGGATAAAAAGCTGTTCATACGCTCGAATCGACTCGACGTTCTTAACTCGTCTCGCCCTCTTGCCGGCTAATACTTTTCCCCTGTTCCTAGCTACGTAGTTAGCATCGTTGGCTTTCTTTTTTTTGGGATTCGCCTTAGCCCAAGCCATAGCTCGTTCGGATGGTGTCACAACACATCCCTCCGCGTCACCGTCTCGTCGCGCAACATCTCCGTGCGCATCGTCGCAATCGCGAATGCCTGCCAAAGGTGGCTGCGCAGCCCGTAGGTGATGCCGGGGGCTTCCTTGGTCCCTTTGTCCCCGTACTTATCCTTGAGCGCCTGAATCACGTTCCCGTCTTTGGCGCGCACGTTACCGCAATGGTGCAGCTTCACGTCGCGACGATAGACGAGGTGGAAGGGGATCTTTTTGAATTTGCAATAACTTCGGAACTCCCCGATCCAAAGACACGTTTCAAACACTTCTTTTCCAACAGCCATTCCGTAGCAGGCCACCATTTCGCACAGGACAACTGCGTTGATCGGCACAAATGTCAGCACAAGCTCATTGGGAGCTATCTCAGCGGTCAGGATGTATCTCCCATCCCACCTCAGCACCGCGCTTTCAGTTGTGCCTGGGTCGATTGCGATAATTTGTTTCACGCTTCCACCCACTTTCCGATTGTGCGCAGGTAGGCTTCAGCGCGTTGTGCGGCGGTGGCCTGATAGAATGCGTGGTCAGTTAGGTGCCCGGTGTCTGGGTCTTGCTGCTCAACTGTCGCGTCACGCATGATGATTTTACGAAGCTCCACGCAATACTCATTTCGTTGATGCAACCGGAGCGTCATCGCGGCCTCATGCATCGCGTTCAGGTCGTGCAAATAGTCGGGGAGGTGATAATCATAATTATCCTTTGGGTTTTCTCCGCGTGGAAGGCTCATCGAGCATGGGCATATTCGCACTTGCTTCCACCCAACACTCTTCGCAATCGCGATCCTTTGAATTACTGTATTCACGCTGCCCTCCCTTTCATCTCGCGCACGTAGAACTTCCCATCCGGCCCGCAGCAACCCACGTTATCGCGTCTTTCAATATCGCAAAATGTCATCTCGGTTTCACCTGTCACCGGCGACTCAACTGAGGTTCGTTTGCATTTCGAAAAACCGAATTCAATCGGGTGATAATGCGCGCAGTCTTTACAGAGGTTCATGGCGTAAAATCGCACTCCTCAACGCGGGCCAGATCGGTAGTGATCGGCGCGATGCTTGGAAACGTTTCGCGGAAAGCGTTTTTGACGCTCACCATCCAAGGCTCAGGCTCCACAACCTGAAACGGACTAATGACCGTCTGCGTGGGCGGGTAAGACGGCCACTCGCCAGACATGAGGCAGCGGCAGTAATCGCGCAACGCCTGCTGATATTGCACCCGACCCAGCGCGAGGAATTCCAGGGAGAGCATCGGGATCGGATTCGCCACTTCGTAGGGCGGAAAGTTTTCTTGGATGACGTTCAACCAGGTTTCCCGATGCTCGCCAGTCGCCGCGTTGAACAGGTCCGAATGAAACGCCGCCTGCACATGATACCCGCGCTCAAACGAGATACGCGCCCACCGTTGACCATCCGCCGTGAAGCTCGTTTTGAAGTCGGCAAGGCACGGGCCGAAATCGCGGCTGCTCTTGTCAGGCACAAGATCCAAGAGCGCCTTGACCGGGATGACTAATCCAGTTTGAGCGTCCACGTATTCACCCACGACGAAGACCTGACGCTTCGAGCATTCGATCAGTTCAAGGACAGGCCCGTTGGACAGCAAAACGCCAATTGCTTCCTGAGCGTCGCCAAGCTCTTTCGGCGTGAGGCAAGACTTTGACCCCTGATTTTGCTTCCACTCCTTGCAAAAGCCAGCGTTCCAATTCCATGGCTTTTCAGTTCGAGGGTCGGACTTGGTAGGTTCACATGGGTAAACGTCCGGCGTGACGGCGTAACGCTCACCAAACGCACTTGGCGACAGTGCGAGCGTGTCCATGAGTTGCCCCCAATCCGTCGAGTCCGTGTCCTTACTCTGATACCCACGAATCCAGCGCGACGGGCATTTTGCGAACTCCATGAGCGTTGACCGACCGATGGCCAACCCGTGTTCGCCGCGCTTGGCGTCCGACCGGTGATAAGCTTCCGGGTCGATCCCGTCGCCCACGATTCGAGCGTTTTGAAAGAAGGGTTTCATGTCAGTTCGATTTCCACTTTCGTTCGCGCCTCGGTCATTTCGTCGTCGCTCAACGCGGAAACTTTCTGGCCGGGTTGCAGGATTTTCTTGGACACCATCCACGCTTCAGCCACGTCCCACGATTGAGCCGTGCCGCGAATTGTCTGGCAGGCGGACCAGAGGCGCGCCTTGGCTTGGCTGGGTGCGGCTTTAGCTGGAGTGGATGGATTATTGCACCAGCGAGCCAAAGCCTCGCCGTGCTCCGTTGTGATGGGTCCGGACTTTGGGAAGCAATCCCGCAATGACGGGTGCGAACACTTTGTCAGGTCGATGGAATGATCCTTCAAAACCTCGGCGTGCGCCGTCATCTCAAAAATGAAATCGTCCGCCTGAATCGGCGTTGTGAAATCATCCTTAATGATTTGCGTCTTGCCGATCTGGTCCCGACGAATCGCGCCAGACTCCGCCATCTCCGCCGTTCCTTTGACCTGTTTGGTTTTGTGTTTGGCGCGAAGACAGACGATCACCGGAAGCCTCGATTGAAGGAGACGAAGCATGAACTTGGCGTGCTCCATTTTCGGGCCGCGCCAGTTATGCAACCCCGGCCTGCCACTCTTGGCTTCTGCCTCCCCAGCCAAGTCCAGGACGCCCCCGATACCCTCCCACTCGTGCGACGCGCTATCCATCACCAGAACACCCGCGCCTGAGTCCTCCGCTGCGCCGATAGCTTCCATGTAACGCGACGGTGCGAACGGCTGGAAGAGTTCGATCACATCGTAACCGCCCGGTAGGACATCGGCGTATAGGCTGCCACGTCCGCTCTCGGTGTCTACCATCACGATCTTTCCGGATGGCCCAACCAACCCACGCGCCAGCAATAGGGCGGAGTAAGTCTTACCGCACCCGGATTCACCGTAGAGCCCGATCAAAGGTTTAATCCCTTGACGAGTGGCTGGCTTGATTGTCAACGCGCTACTCATTCCGCCCGCTCCTTGTGCGCAGCGACGCGAGCTGCTGCCGATTTCAGTTGCGAGAGGGAAAGGTTGACGGGTTCGTTGTCGCCAACTTTGATGGACATCGAGGTGCCACCGATACCCGGCAGCTTCGGATTCTCAAAATCCTCGATGTCGCACGAGCTTTGAATCTCATCTGAGAATTTGCGCGAATAAGCGAGCGTCCCGATGGTGTAAAGCTTGGTGTTCACGAGCGAGAGCGTGAAACCCAAACTCACTTTTAGTTTCCCTTCCGGTGAGTCGTTCAATTCAAGGGCCATTGCCGACACATTGTTTGCAATCAGATCCGTGACCGCCTTTCGGATCTCCGGTTCCATCGCTTCAGATAGTTGGCTTAGGTTCATAGATAGAATGCGGGGCAATGGTTCACTTGTTGTTTTCTGCCCTCACGGCAGCGGGATCACATCCATGACCCCGAATAATAGTTAAGCTCTCCAGTCGCCCCGCAAATTGTTGTTCATTGTTCAAACGAGCTTCTTAGCGTTGCAGTCGCCGCCTGAACCCCATTGCACGCGCTTGGATCGAAGCCAGTTGATCGCAACCGACAGGTCCGGCTCGGCGATGTCCCAGACGCGCACGCAATTGTCGGAAATCAACCTAGCCTCGGAGAGCAGGTGCATTACCTGCGGGTCCGTCAATTCGAGCCGCTTCATCTGAGCGAGTAGATCAGAGTGAGTCATGGGGTTATCTCGCACCCGCGCACGAACAGAACCGCAAGCACGAGCAGCCAGAGAAATATCGAGAGCACGACGACGCCGAATGCGCCGCAGTTTTTGGATGGGTGGTTCATGGCTTTGACCTTTGGGCGAGCATGGCGTCGGCGCAGGCGTAGCAGTATTTAGCCATGTCGATGTAGCTCACTGTCCCGTTTTTGATCCGTTCGATGTCGGCCATTGAGTCTATGGTGAACGCGGTCGCAACTTGCCCCGCGAAGTAATCACGAAGGGTCATGCCCTCCTGCATGGTGGTAGGAAAAGCGGTAACGCCGTCCTTGGCTTGACTCACGCTCCCTCCCAGCTCCGCAATCCTGGCGTGAAGCGGGGCGGTGGCTGCGTCGATGGCGGCCTGGACATAGACACCTTTGTCTTGATGTTGCCCTTGATTGTGGTTGTAGCGGAGAACCTCTTGCTGCGCTGAGTCTCTCGCCGCTTTTGAAATCTCGTTCACTTCCCACCTCCAGCAATCCAGCTCAGCACCGCGCACAAAACTAAGAGCAGCGCACATGTCACCCGCCAGAACTGGAGCTTGTCCTTCAACTCCTCAACCTTCGCCGGGTGAAGATCCAATAGCTCAGCCTGCAATTCGCGTCCGTTGGTTTCGATCATGGGGTGAGTGGGTTAATGCAGTCCTTGCACATGGGTTGAAACTCTGTTTGCTGGCAGGCTTTGCGAGTGCGAGGGAATTGATCGCCCCATCCAAAGCCGTGCTGCTTGATGGCCTCAGCTTCAAGCTCATTCAGTCGCTTCCCCCAGCACGGATAAAGCGCGGATGCCTCTGCCCGTTCAGCTTTGCTTTGCATGGTCCCGCACATGCACTCGCCAGAGCGGCATAGCTGAACCGCCACCGGATTGATCGGCACCTTGCGACTGACCAAATAGGCGTCACGCTCAGTTTGGCTCCAGTCGTGAATCAGGTTGACCCAGAGATTGTTTTTACGAGCCGGGTCCAGTCGCCACTTCTGAAGATGCTTTTTGCGATTCTCGCTCTCATCTTTTCGGGCACCGTTTAGAAGCATGACGCGGACGCCGCGTTGGCGCTTGCGTAGTAGTCGCGAGATTGTCGCCCGGAAAGGGTCCGCCTTGAGAATCCGATAAGAGAACCCATGAGCCGCGATGCCGACGCCAAAGAACCCCTTGCGCATTACGTAGGACTCGTAGGCGGTTCCGGCATCCGCTTCCGCGTAGTCAGACTTCGGCCCGTATTTAGCCCTGACAAATTCCGTTGTCTCTGGAATACCGCAGCGGGTGTTGCCGTGAATCACCAGATCGATCTTCACCCCAAGTTCACGCGCCACTTCGTCGGAGGCTGCGCTGTCCTTGCCGCCTGACACCATTGAGACGATGTGTGTTGGATTGAACATCTCCACGGCATCGCGAAAGATTTGCTGAGAGCTTTCGAGGTTCATGGTGGGTTAAAAGTTACGCGAGCGCATCCGTTCGCCCGCGTTGGCATCCGTGCCGACTGATCCTGGAATGAATTCCCCCGCCGATTGAGTCCGGCCCATTACAGGTGACGGCGCACACGCACGCCTAACGGAGTGAATGGCTTTGCTCCCTATCGCTTCGCCGCTTCCTTCAACGGGAGCTACCCTCGTAGGCGACTCGGTTAGCAAAAACGCGGGGGAAATTGAAAAGACCGGCCACAGCGCCAAGGAGGTTGCGCGGGAAGGATTGCGCGAAGAACGTCCGCAGCCGGTCAAAGTGTCAAACCGCGTAGATCCACCTACGTTGCCAAAGGTAGGTAACTCTCTTAGAGTCGCGGGTAAAAAAAGGGGAATCATCTCGTCCACCTTCCGTTTGGGAAAGCCTGCTTTACCCCGCCGTTTGGATACGGGTTGTGGTTTTGAACAATGCAACCAATGACTTCCAGCTTGGTTTCCGACTTGTAATCGTCATCGCTCGCGCCTGATGTCGCGAAGCATTCCCAGCAAACGTGCGTGAAAGGCGGAATTCGACGCCGTTCTCCGCAGCACAGGCAGACACCGTTCGCCTGTTCAACCTCGGGCTCGGTCACCACGTCGGGCGCAGTCGCTCGCTGCGCCTCATGCGCTGCCGCCGCGTAAAAGTCGCCGCGCATCCGCACGAATTCTTGGGATTCTTGGGTGTTCATTTGAATTGATGAGTGTCCGGATTGAACGCCTGAAACCACGTCACCTTCCTGGGTCTCCCAGTCTTTGCGTGAACCATTGGCAGGCAACAAAACTCAGGCGGTATGTTCTCTGAATGGCAAAACCGCAACCACTCGTAGGCTTTGTTTAAACAGTTTAAAAATTGATGGGCTTTCCTGTGACACTTGGCGCAATACCAAACAACATCGAGCGGCTTTGAATAATTGAAGTGATGAGCATGTAGCTGCTTTGAGGGCACCCTATGTGTGCATTTCTGGCAGCGAGTTGGCTTAAACAGCCGTCCGGTTCGCAGGGCTTTTTGAACCAGTGCGCCTGCTTGCTCTACGGATAGCGATTCAGTGTTCATTTGTTTCAGGATTCAAAGACCCCGCGCCTCTTGTTGATCCGTGAGGCGTCGCCGCTCTCACCGGCTGCTTGCGCAGACCGTCCAGGTTTCGTAGTGGGGCGCGGGGTCAAAGCGCTCATGGGGTATTTGCCGTAAGTGAATTTCTTAGTCGCGAGAGCAAAAAAATTAGGCGGCGATGAGATGCGCGAAACGTTTTCCGGCGAACGGCTGGAGTTCCTTCTTGAGCGCACGTCGCAGCAGTTCTGAAAATGGAACGCCTTGGTTCTCTACAACCCACCGCTCCAGCACTGGCTCCAGCCCTTTGGTTTTAATTCCTATTGTGGAGGGGATTTTGGTTTTCGCTTGCATCGTCCGTGACATGGTTAACTTGTTAACCTTTTCATCGGACGTTGGGAAGAAATATTTAACTAACTTCTTGCCTTTGGTTAACCAACGGGTATCGTGCCCCCGTATTCATTGGCTGTATGGCAGTGAAAAAAAGGACATTATGAAATCGAAAGAAGTGATCGGAGTGAAGCTGGAGCGCGAGTTGGACGAGTTGTTTACGGAAATCGTTGCCGATTTGAAAATCCGTAAGTCGGAACTTGCTGAACGCTCAATCCGGCTCGGATTGGGCGCGGCTGTAGGGGAAATAATTGCCGAACGGAAGCAGGGCGTTCAGCGGGTATCCAAGAAGTCCATTTCCACAAGAATCATGGAGATGGGGAGCAACTTGGCCGTCCTGCGGGGCACTTCATGTGCAACGCTGTTGCGGGCGTTCGTGGGTTCTTCCCGGCTCTCACGAACGTAGAACCACTCCCCGATTGAAACGCAGTATCCCTAATTGCGGTGAATGGCTAGCTCGCGGAGCTTGATTGTCATGACCCAAGAAAAGATCCCTCAGTGGCCGCTTATCGTCGGTGACTTTTTAAACGACAGGAAGGGAAAGAATCGCCGCCCCACCTACATCAAAACGTTAAAATCCTACCTCACTAGATTTACTGGAGCGGTTTCAACGATGGGTTGCAACACACTGGAGGACGTGAAGCGGGAGCACGTCGAACGGTGGTTCAGTCAACGCGTGGAGAATCCGGCAACACGATGTGCCGGGCACGCCCGGATCTCTTCGATGTTCTCTTGGGGCGTTAAAGCGGACAAGTGCCAGACCAATATCATGCAGAAGATAGACCGGCCAACAGTTGAACGCGGAGAGGCGACGATACTAACCGCAGCTCAGGCGATTAAGCTACTGGCCGTCACAAGACAGCTAAAGCCGGGGATGCTGGCCTACGTTGCGCTCGGCCTGTTCGCTGGCATTCGACCGCACGAGCTTTCGCGGATGACGTGGAAGGATATTGACACCAGACCGCGCGACACGGCTCCCGGGTTGGTGGGTTACGGCATGGCCACCGTATCGGCGGCCGCCGCGAAGGTTAGACATCGGCGAACCGTTCCGCTTCACCCGACGCTTTTGAAATGGTTGGAGTTTTGCCCACGGGTTGAGCATCCGAAGCGGCCAGGGATGATCGTTCCATTCACTCGCGGCGACGCGCAAACGAACTGGCTTGCCCGTCGAGCGAACATCGAATGGATTCCAGACATCCTACGGCACACCGCCGCGTCGCAGATGCTGGCCATGCATCAGAACGAATACATCGTTGCTCGATGGCTTGGGCATTCGCCGCAAATCCTGTTCAACCATTACTTTTCACTCGTCACGCCCGAGGACTGCGCGGCGTTCTGGTCCATTTCACCTTAAACCTTTTATGCAAAACATCGAAAAGAAAACCGAATGCACAATCGAACCACCGAAGGAGCGTAAGTGCCTTATGTGCGGGAAGCCTTTTGTGCCGACTCCTCAGAACCTGACTGGGTGCAAAGCGTGCCTGAGGTCGTGTAAGAAAAAGGACGGCAGACCATAGATTTTGTAATTGCCCGCCGCCTCTCTTGGGTTTAGAGACGGCGGAATGAGATACCTCGCCGCCCTCGCCTGCCTGCTTTGCGTCGCCGTGGTGACACGCGGGCAGGTTGTCACCACTAATACAGTCACCGCTGATCCTTCGTTCAGGGTTGTTCGCGGCCAACTCTACAACGTCTACAAGTCGCAGCTGTGGTCAAGGGTGAACGGTGAATGCGTTGATGTGCTCAGCAACGCAGTAATTTGTCGAGAGTTCAAAACGGAGCGATCTGTTACGATTAGGAGTTCGCCAGCCGGCCGATCTGGTGCTTTCGGTGGCGGAGGTGGCGTTGCCTATTCCCCTCCTTGGAGGGTTTACGGTTCCATGTTTATCCTGACGAACTACACCGGCAGCGCCAAGATTGGCGCGACCATCTCGGAAAAGGCTTTGTTTGTTCATGGCATCAGGATCGCTGGTGAGCCTGGGGAGCTTTGGGATTTCGGACTGCCTCACGTCGTAACCGTGGTAACAACGAACACCGCCAGGGCAAAACCTGAACGTTGAAATAGAAAAGAGGCGAGCAGCCTCTCCCCCGCAACCACTTAGCAATAAAGTGAAAATAATTTCAGAAACCCGTTGACGAATTACCAGAATCAAGACAAAGTAACCCCGTTGAACAAAACGTTCAGCCCGGTGTAAGAGCCGGAACAAAAAGAAAAGGCAACGATATGAAAAATACTTACACTGAAAAACGGGAATGTTTCGGCGGCGGGCAGAGCGAATACCAGATGACTCAAACGGACATGTGGAAAGGTAAGCAGCTCGGGAGTGAGCTTACCGAGGCTCACACGCTCCAGACGGTTGAGTGCGATCACTACGAAAACGAGGACGCTGAAGGAATCGAAATTGAGCGTAATGTTTGGGTGAAAAAGTCCCTTGTGAAAAGCGTCACTTGGAGGAGTGACGCCATCACCAAGTGCTCAGTGTTGGCTCGAATCGAATACGCTCGCCCCCTAAACTGAATAAAAATTTAGCCTCCCTGCTTGCAGGGCTTCCAGCGCCTCGGGGCGCACGTTGCCTCCCTGACTCTTAACGAGCAGCGGAGGCTATTGATTTTATGAATAGCACCGCTCGAAAAATGATCGACTGGTCGAGGGTCGATTGGTCGAAACCAAACGCGAAGCTCGCGAAAAAGTTCAGCGTGACGAAACAAAATGTGGCCTACGCCCGGCGGCGGCATTCGACCGTCCAGGATCCCGTCGGCCACGGCGGTAGGCGAAAAGGTGCAGGGATGAAATCACCATCGGATAATCACACCGCCCGGCGCACCTGAGCCGCCGCTAAACGCGCGTCTGGTTTGAGGATGGCGTCAGCGACGGTCATGGCGTGACAACTCTCCCGCTGGTGGCGGTGCGGCCGGAGATGGAGGTGCGGGTGTGGGAAACTTGGCCGCTTGCCGCCACAAAATTCGTCCCGTAAATCAAACGATGCCCAGCTTGCCAGTTGGTAACATTTAAAATATAAGGATCGTTTGGATTAACAGGCGGAAATATCACCAGTGAGTTTGTCGGGGTGGCTGAGTAAACCATGCTATCAGCGAGACTAGTTTCTTCCCCTGAAATCACTATCTTCGTCCGGGTTTTGAAGTCGTAGTTGCAGTGGTAAATCCATGAGTTGGTAACAACTGGATCTGGATAAACAAGCCATGGATACGTGTCCAGCCAGACTTGGGCTTCAGTGAGTGAGTTATTCGCTACGTTAGGATAACCGGCTCGAATAATCACCGCCTGATCTGTGTAACCCGGCGAACCGGTCATTAAGTAAGCGAACCCTGTGTCGTTAGTCATTGGATGCCAACCAAGCACATTCCCTACGATGTTGTTGGTGTAGTTACCCCTGTTTAAATCGATCAATTTGATGTTTCCACCAGCATCATTGACATCCATTCCGGTCACCCATGAGCGATAGAGATAACCATGGGATTCGCTTCCATGATAAGAGTCTCCAAAGCTATATTGTGATAAATACTCTCCCTCATCAAGATTCATCATTGGATGCGCCCCATGACTGCCATTGACTGCGGCAGTGTGTTTGGCCCAACTCTGGAAATCAATGTTCGTGTAAACATTAAAACATCCGTAATTACCAGAAGAATTAGAGCGCAG